>NZ_JAUBSX010000004.1:0-169751 GCF_036704885.1 Microcoleus sp. F4-D5
GCCGGTAGCCCAGAACATATCACAGCGGTCATCCAGGTCGCCAGACGCACTCAAATTGATGAACTCGAACGCACAATTAATTCTTTGGCTGGCAGTTTGCTTGACTTATATTATGACGGCGAGACAGAAATTATACCAGAAAAACGCGATTGACCGATCTTACTCAACTGCTGGACACTCCTACCTCGCCGGATATGAGGTAACAACCACACCTGACAAGAAAGCGATGCCAAGCACGTCTTTTTCCCATTCTCGCTAGCTAATTGAGAATGCTCCCGATAGTATTTAACTCACTACTTTACTTCGCGTCATTAAATCGCGAACCACTTTCCCTCTTTGTCCAAAGTCCAGTTTTAATATAATCATTGATTTGCCGTTCTGCACTTCTAAAATCAGCAGAAATCTGTTTATCAATAACTCGCTCTAGAAGTTTTCTGTTTCTAGATATCTGGTCATCTATTTTCCGATTCACTGACTCTAATGTCTGTTGCAAATCAACATCAAAAAAATCCCATTTCTCCGTAACATCAACATCAGCATAATAGACTTCATCAGAGTTACAGCAACGACTTTTTCTACCTGTTTCTTCCCTTCTATTTCCTACAACCACTGCTAATTGTACATCTTTAATCCGCGCATCAATTCCGGGAAAATCAAAGCTAGGAAACTGAATCGGGTTGATGTTTAGTTTCACTTCTAAAGCATCACCAAGATAATCAGATAGTTCATCTGATATTTCTTGGATATCTTTTTGAATTATTTTTGCCAACTCTTCGCGAATCTTTGTCCCATCTCGAACTAATTCATCTTGAGTATCTATCCACCAATTCTGAATATGTGGCGCGCAAAAATTATTAATTGTTTTAACAATTTCTTTAGCTTCAGCCTTAGTTTTACACCGAATAATGTACGGATCAAACTCTTCACTATCAACAATCTGTTCAGAAACAGAGGTATTGAAAGCTTCTGGAATAGACTCACTCAGCCCATCCAACAAAGATTTAGTGACTTTGAATGCTTTGCCTAATACTGGACCAAAAGAAGGTATAAGTCCTAACAGTGTTTCTCCAATTTCTTCTACTATTTGTCCAAAACCCCCATTGTTAGTCTTAACTTCTACTGGTTTGAGCAATAATGGACTTTTTTTTGACTTAGGAGATTTAGCCGATCGAGATTCGGCAATCTTATCAATCTCACTGGCTATCTGAGCTTTAGCACGAGCGGCAAATATGTCAATGCCTTGACTAAATCCTCGGATTAGTATTTGCTTTTCTTCCTCAACAGCTTTTTTGACTGACTCAACTTTGTACATCGCATTTTCTGATAGTTTCTTGTACTCTTCTACTTTTTCCTTGAGGGATTCAATCTCCATTTCCCAACCTTTAATTTCTGTATTTAGAGTATCCTCAATAGCCTTAGCAGCTTTATCGATTTCTGCCACCACATCACTCAATAAATTCCAGCCAGAATTTTGCGTAATCCTTTGAATGACTGTTTCTTGAATGTTCAGGATACCGCTATCTGCTAGTGCTGGCGCTGCTATTTTTCGGGGTGCAGGAATAATCTGGTTTCCTTCCTCATCTTCCGTGGCATACCTAGCACTAAAGAATTTTTTAAAGTCTTTGATTTCGCTTTCAGTGGCCTTTTCTTGCTGAATCAGTTTCGCTAAAAGTCCTTGTCGAGAACTAGCAGGGTAAATAACTGGATTGCGAAAGCCAAAGCCAGCTAACTCTCGTTCTAAATCTTTGATGACATCAGCAATTTCTTTGTCTCTCTCTGTCTTCTGGTCAATTTTATTCAGGATAAAATAAATTTTACCCGTGTTTTCGGCTATAAAGTCTTTGCGATTTTCGACAACATCTTTAAACAAATCGGCAACTGCATTATCTTTGTAGGATGCGTAGTTTAAAATAAACAGGATGGCATTGCAGGTTCGCAGTGCTTCTAGTGCTGTTTGCTTCAGTGCATTGATGTTGAAGTTTGCAGACTCCCACTCATTAGGGCCGGGAGTATCAACTAAGGTAAAGCCTGTGAGAGAAGATAATTGGCTAATTGCTTCAATCGGATGCTCTATCTCAAAGCGTGTAGTGTTATCGGGATTGCCTTGTTCTCGGATTTCACGGGTACGCAGCAGGAATTTTTGCTGAATTTCGCCTGCATCACCCTCAACAAGAATGACTGGTTTCTTTTTTCCTTCTCGATACTCTAAAAGTTTAGGAGTTTCGCCTGGTTTAATGTGTCGGACATCTGTACGGCAGATAGTACAGGCGGCCGTTTCACTCGCCAGCACATCAGCACCGATGATAGAATTCAAGAAGGTGCTTTTGCCAGCTTTCATTGCTGCAATGACGGCTACTTGATACTTCTGATCTTGCAAAGCGTTTAAAGCTGTGTTGATTTCATTTTCAATGCTTTGTAGCCCTTGACTTTCATCTCCCTGAATGCGGAGTCCGTCACGGAATTCTTTGAGATATTGTAAGAGGAAAGTGCCTGTACTGTAAATGCTGGTGTATGCTGCTTGAAATTCTTGAGAAGACATAAGTTAATAATCTTGATTGAATAAAATATGAGAACAGACACAAAGATAATTGCCTGAGCGTTTCCAGTCGGTTTTAACTGATATCTTGCACCATTCTCAATAAGCATTTTACGGACGGGCAGGATGCCCATCCCACAAAAAATTCACTCTTTGTGGAACGGACGGGCAGGATGCCCATCCCACAAGAAATTCACTCTTTGTGGAACGGGCATCTTGCCCGTTATTGACAATGGTGCAAACTGAAGTCCCTGGCGCGAGTCAATGTTTAGTCGTCAGAAAGAGCCTTGCTAATCCCGTAAAATGCCAAACCTGCTAATGCACCTACGGCTATACCAACGGGGCCAGCAGCAGCACCTATACCAGCACCTCCACCAACAGCACCAATTGCCGTAAAACCAGAAGCAGCTACCACACCAGCACCGGCAGCAGCACCCGCAGCAGCGGAACCTGCCGCTTTCGCTATTTCATCACTTTTAGCCATTGGAATACCTCAGTGTAAGGGACAAAAACTAACTGTTTGACTAACGAAAGTTAACTAAACAGGCAAAATTTGAAATATCGCGATCGCACTTTCCCGCTTTTCTAAGTATTTGCACTGATAAAATGAGTGGGTAATTTAATACTAAACTACCTATTGTTAGCAAACAACTAACAAACGCTAGCAATTTCGGTTATGCTATCGTTAGCCACATCTCACCACACCCGAAAATGGCATCAAAAGAAGACTTATTTGCCGAAGCAGCCAAACACTGGGACTTAGAAAGGCTGTACCAAGCTTTTGCAGAAGCTAAACGGCAGATCTCTCCCCGATCGCGCAGAGGATTAACAGAAACAGAAAAACTTTACCTCCGAGGATTACTTTCCGGTTGCAGTCCCACCGAAATCGCCCGCCAACTGTTTCAGAGTTCCAAAAGTGCAGAGGTTTATTTATGTAAAACTTTATACCAGTATGTTAAAAAAATCGCAGATGTACCTAACGAACCTGTAGGAAATTGGCGCAATATTTGCGATCGGCTAGAAGAAGCCGGATATAAAACTCAGTCTTCTCCTGAATTTAAAATAAATAATTCTGTACCTACAGAAGCATTAGTAAAAATAGTTGGTATAGGTGTGATTGAGAAAAACACAGTATCAATTGATATTAACATTCGACTAGAATTCCCCTCCACTTCAGAAACTCCAAAAACCGAAGATTTGAATAAAGACGGTTAGATGGGCGATCGCACTTGGGGACAGAAAGGGCGATCGCCCCTCCACACAGAGGCAAAAATGTTAATAATCTTATAGCCGATCGTTTTAGAAGGAACTTTTTGATAAAATATCAAAATTAAAACTGTCTTACCGCTCCGATTTTACCGAAAACAATAAAATCAGTCAAATTTATGTCTCGATTAAGTATCAGATCGAAAAATAAAGCTTTGGGCTTTGTCATTGGTTTATTAATTTTTGTCATTTTCATTCCCGGATGTTGGGCTTTAACAACTAATATTGCTCCAACAGCAGCACGGCAAGCAGATAACAAAGTAGCTGTGCGTGCAGATGTACAAAATACGTCAAATTCTCGCTCTTCTTTAGGAGTTGGGCTTAATGGTATTTCTGACTCGTCAACACAATTACCCTTTTTAGATGCTTTCAAATCTTCTCGAAAATGGATAACTCAATGCGTCAGCGGACAACCAAACTGTCAAGGTGAATGGGATACAGAAGAGTATAATCTTTTAAACCTTGATGAAAATGGGTGGGTGAAGTCTCTCCCATCTCCCGAAGATGCTCCTAAATATACTAGGGTAAGTACCCTATTACTTAGGGAAATCCCCAATTTCTATCCTTCAGGGCAATATATTGTTACTTATGAGGGTGAAGGTGCGATCGAATATAGCTTTGATTCCAAAAAAGATGAGGCTGCGTCGAAACCAGGGAGGGATATCATTAATGTCGATGCCACACAAGGCGGAGGCATAATGATTACAATTACTGCTACCGATCCCAAGAAAACAGGGAACTATATCCGCAATATTAAAGTTGTTCGTTCCCAAGATGAACAGCTTTATCAAAGCGGTGAAATATTTAATCCGCTGTTTATAGACAAGATTAAAAAATTTAGAGTCTTGCGTTTTATGGATTGGATGGGGACAAATGGTTCGGAACAAAAAGACTGGTCAAACCGACCTAAACCAGAGAGCGTATCTTATGCTTACAGAGGAAATGTTCCCATAGAAGTTATGGTGAATTTAACTAACAAAGTTCAAGCAGAGCCTTGGTTTAATATGCCGCATCAGGCTACTGATGAATATATGACTAACTTTGCTAAAATGGTAAAAGATAGTGTAGATCCCAAGCTGAAAGTTTATGTAGAGTATTCTAATGAGGTTTGGAATTGGTTATTTCCACAATCGCATTATGCTTTGGAACAAGGTAAAGCGAAGTGGGGAGATAAAGGCGATGCTTTTATGCAATGGTACGGAATGCGTACTGCTCAAATGTGCGAGATCTGGAAAGGTGTTTTTGAGGATCAAAAGAATCGAGTTGTCTGCGTGTTAGGAGCTCAAAGAGGCTGGAGAGATTTAGAAACTTATGCTTTAGAGTGTTCCTATTGGGTAGCTGAGGGTAATAAACCTTGTTATCAACACGGTATTGATGCCGTAGCCATAGCTGGATATTTTAGCGGCAACTTGGGCGGGAAAGAAAGTGTCAGCAAAGTAGAGTCTTGGTTGAAGGAGGCAGATGGCGGGTTTGGAAAAGCTTTTAAGCAATTAAAAGAGGGCGGGTTGCTTCCTGGCTTTAAAGATAGTTTGCCAGATGTTGATAATGACTTTAGGTATTTCTTAGATGTGGCTCAAAAAAAAGGTCTCAAGTTATTTGTTTACGAGGGCGGTCAACATATTGTAGGTACTGAAGGAGTGGAGAATAACGAAAAACTGACTGAGTTTTTTATGGCATTAAATAGGCGTCCTGAAATGTATGATATGTACACTCAATTACTGAATAGTTGGAAACAAGCTGGAGGCAGTCTTTTCATGCACTTTGTGGATGTGGGTGGATTTAGTAAGTGGGGAAGTTGGGGCGCTTTGGAATATGTGGAACAAAAGGGTTCGCCTAAGTATGATGCTTTGATGGATTTTATTGATAAAAATCCTTGCTGGTGGGATGGCTGTGCTGTGGAAGGATGATGAGGAATTGGGTGGAATCAAGAATCGTTCGATCGCACTTCTTCGAACTCTTCCGCATCCCCCGGCAAGCCCGAACCCTCGCTACTCCTCAACCTGGGCGATTCCCCATTACTCGCACCGGCACCGTAAACCCCAGAATACCTATCCTCCAAACCCGAATCTCTCAGCGAAATCGCACTTCTTTGACTCGGCGACAATCTATCTGTCGAACGGCGATTTGTCCCGGAATTCGGCGGCTTGCGAGTTAAAGTTTTCCAAGCAGCCTTAATCCCAGTCACCACGCTGCGAGTAGTTACCTGCACGTTTTGCGCCTGCTTTTTGGCGCTACCAATGCTTCGATCGACCTGTTTGACAACTTCGCCCGCACTTTGTACTCCCTCGCTGACATCATCCGTCAACTCGCTAATTTCCAGCCCCGTCAACCGAATCGCCTCCAAAGTGGGCGGAAATTCGCGAGAAAGCGTGTCAGCGAGCTTTTCCACGCTGCGGGCCGCCCGGGCCAGGGCTTGCACTGCTGGTATTAAAGTCACTAAAACAGCAGTCAGGCTAACTGCCACTAGCAAAATCGAAAGTCCTAGCCAAAATATGGGATCGCTCACTTGAATCTGGGATTTGGGGTTTGGGATTTCATGTCATTTAGCGGGTGGGAGGGCGCGACGGGGGACTCACTTCCGATTCAGCTTCCGACAGGGTTTGGCGTTCCCGCTGAGTCGCTTCCAAACCTGCCGCGATCGCCTCTTTGAGTCTAATCAAAGTTTCGTCCCAATTTCGGATTGCAGTTTCAGAAAGTCGATCGGCCTGCAACTGCACGCTAGTCGATAAATCTTCCGCCAACTCCGGCAAAGCATCGGCCGATTTTTTCAATATCTGCCGCGTCTCCTTGCCCGTTCGCGGTGCCATCAGCAACCCAGTCACGGCCCCGATGGCAGAACCCACAAGCAAACCGCCAATAAATAATCCTGAACGTTTAGTTGACATTTTTATAACTTCTCTCCATACACCAATTTTAGGCACGTTTGCCCGATCGCAGCCGTTTACAAAGATAGAAATATTCTTGATTATTCTGGATTTCTACCAGAGGCGGCGATTTGCTGCTGCCATCAGTCTGCAGGTAGAGATGGCAAAATTTGCAGCAGTGTTAGGATAGCTTACCTCAAAGGTCGATCGCGCCTGCGCCAAAGCATCCGTCCCCAACCCAGCAATCCCAAAAGTTGCTGAACCTGTTGCAGTTGCAATTCCAGTTGTTGATAGCGCAGTCGCAGTTGGCGGGCATTTTGCTGCCTGTTAGCAAAGAAATCCGGCGACGTGGCCAGGACATTGCTGCTACAGCGTTCGATCGCTATGATACCGATTTCAAAACGTGCGATCGTCCGCCTGATTTTCCACACCTTCGCAGCTATATAAAAACAGACCGCAGATATTAGTAGATTGATAATTACAACAGCAGTCAGCATTTTTTACCTATTTTCAACTACTAACATATTCCGCTTTTTGTGGCGGGCTAGGAGCAACTGCCCACCAGATATGTTGTAGGGACACAACATTGTTCAGTGGTGTGAACTTAATCAGGACTTACGCATTGAGACCCAGAAACCCGGTTTTTTACCTTGAGTGCGGTTTACAACACGTCTTTTCGTAAAAAAACCCGGTTTTTCAACAATCCCGCGTAAGTCCTCTTAATACTGAAAGCCTCGATCAATCTAGTTTTTACCTGAATCTCGATCCCCCTAAATCCCCCTTAAGGAGGGGGACGAAAGAGAAGATTCCGGTTAGCCTCTTCTTCAGCGGGCTAGGGGGGATCGAAGTTTAATCCTCAAACCGCAGCCTGTGACTGGATTAGAAGTTAAGTTGACACTAATGAACATTGTTGTAGGGACACAACTATGTTTTGTCCCGATCTATGTGTCCCTATCCATACGCTGGGTCAATTTTTAAGCCTGAGACATAGCAGGCAAACAAACCTTAGTACCGCCCAAACCGCAATAACCGTTCGGGTTTTTAGCAAGATACTGCTGATGATAGCTTTCTGCGTAATAAAACTCAGGAGCCTCAATAATTTCAGTAGTAATCTTGCCGTAACCGGCCGCCGTCAAAGCCTGCTGGTAAGCATCTCGCGAAGCTTCAGCTAGCTGCATTTGGGTAGCTGAATACGTGTAAATTCCCGATCGGTACTGAGTACCAGAATCATTTCCCTGACGCATTCCTTGAGTAGGATCGTGACTTTCCCAAAAAACTTTGAGCAGCGTTTCGTAACTAATTACTTTCGGATCGAACACAACCAGAACTACTTCATTATGTCCCGTCATCCCGCTGCAAACTTCGTTGTAAGTAGGATTCGGAGTCATCCCGGCCGCGTAGCCGACAGCCGTCGAAAAAACTCCATTTTGCTGCCAAAATTTCCGTTCTGCTCCCCAAAAACAGCCCAGACCAAACAAGGCAGTCTCCATACCGTTTGGAAAGGGAGGTTTGAGCGGATTGCCGTTAACAAAGTGACTTGCCGGTACCGGCATGGACTCTGCCCGTCCCGGTAATGCCTCTTGGGGAGAGGGCAGGCTCGACTTTTTGCCAAATCCAAATAGCACCATAAGTTTGTAAGGGGGATCTCTGATAAACGTCTTTACCTTACTTAATAATATCAGATCTATACTAAAATAGTCGCCGTCTTGAAGGTAGAAGGTAAAAACCAAAAGGCAGATTTTTTTTACGGAAGGTTTTTAGTGATACTGCTCACTGCAAACGCAGTTTTCAATCACATTAAGCCGCTGCTCGCTGTCACCAAACCACAGCTAAAATATCACCTATTGTTGAGGTAGAAATCACGCGGATTTTAGGCAAAACATCCGATTATTAAAAGTATGGTGTTGTAGTAGTTATTCAATACCAATTCTTGGGAGTGCGTAAAAATGGCCGCTAAACCTTGCAGTCAACCTTTAAAATCTAATCCTTTTATTACTTACCGCGACCCGATTACAGGCAAGTGGATTGTGGTAAGTCAGAATTTGCCCCAAGCAGCAGAACAAGCCCAGCTAACAGCAGCTTGAGTTTTGCTATTAATTTTATACCTACAAAATCAACTATAATTTCAGATTGCCTAGGGGCGGGTTTGACCAACCTTCTCTGCCTAAAACCAACAATCTCGTAAACCCGCCCCGCTCAACGGTCAATAGGAATATACATTTTTTTCGATCGCAGAAAGGGTAGATGTAGATTATTAGTTGTATGGAGCGGGTTTAGGTAGATTGTTTGCTGTTATTAACTATTATTGGTAAAACCCGCCCCTACGGTATTTGTGGTTATTTAATCGGAGTTTAGTTCATCTCTTTTTGCAGTTCCAAATACCGATAGAGATATTCCGAAATTATCCCGTGCAAAAACAAGTCGCGTGCCGCATTAAACGGGCTGTTGGGCGCTAGCGGATGGCGATTGACAATTACATGATTCCAGTCGCAATTTCCCGTAATCTCGCTGACATACAGTCCGAAGTTTTCATCCAACTGAAGCGACATCACTGCTCGCGCAAATTCGTCGCTAGTCAAACACAGAGAATAAAATACTTTAAACAATTCGATCGCAGATTCTAAATCCAGAATTTTTAGCCATCTGCGTTTTTCAAAGTCTATTGCAACTTCTACTGGTTGAATGCTATCATAATTAATTGCACGTTTTTTGACAGCCTGCAACCAGTTAGGATTTTTCAGGATTGCCTGGTTGTAATCCCAGACAAAATTATAGAGAATTAAGTCGTGTTCGAGAAACGCATTGTCAGCTAAATCGCCAACAGTGCGCGGATAAAGCTTTGACTTTTCTATCCTGGTGTCGGGGCCGTTGTCAATCAAGAAGTTGATAATGTTGGAGCCGATGTTGAGGTGCCGCACAATTAAATAACAAGCTTCTGGCGAGACAAAGTTATTCAGGAAAAATACTGCGGATTTGTGCATTAAAGTGTAAGCGCGAAATTGAAATGGCAACAGACGCTTTGTTGTCATAATTATCGCCAGCAACAAGTTAGCAATTACTTTGATCGGAATCAGCAAATAACTGCGAGTCCAGTTTTGCAAATCCCGCATCATGTATGCTTTTGCTACTAAATCTACGGGAATAGCTCGATCGCAAAACAGCACGTCCCAAACATTCGGATCTCGGCGGTTGTAGGGTTTGGTAGCGTAAGGGATTTTTTGAGCATCTGGGAGATTTTCGGTATCTTGTTTTTGCAGCTTTTGCATTAGCTTATTTCCTCCAATTGCAGCAAATACAAACGAGCAGTGACGCGAGCGGTTTTGACAATGCGGCGGGCAATATCATCTGTCATCCATTCGGCATTAATCAAATTTTCTAATTTGGCTAAATGCGACTCGTCATTAGATCCGTGGTACGCTAAAAACGAAACTTGTGCATCTTGCAAACCGAGACTTTCTTGAATCTGTTTTGCCCATTTTCCTGCCAACCGATTGCCCAATCCTTCGATAATAAACATACTGCCAATTAAATCGACCGGATTTTCCCGCGATGCTTGGTGGAAGATAAAAGCTGACAGTGCTTCGCTGCCAATATTCTTATCATATTCCACAATTTTTGCCAATTCACCGCCCACAGAAACATAATTTTGTTCTAGCATTTGATAGTCGCGGTGTTCGTCTTGAGCGTGGCCGATAAAAGTCGATCGCAGTCGAAAATCACTCATGTTAGAAGCAGCGCGAGCAATCCAGCGAGCTCCCTCTACAACTTGCGGCCGGAGATTGCACAGCAAAGCTTGATAATCTTCTATTGTAAACTCTCCTCGGTACAATTTGCGGACAATGGGAACAGAACGAATTTCGCGATCGAACTTCAGCCAAATCCATGCTAACTCCCGCAACAAATAAGCTTGCGGAGAGTTGGGGTGTTCGGGTTTAACGCTTTCGAGAGGCGAAGCTTCGGGAACCTCATGAAAGTTAGAAATTTGAGAAATCATTGATTTATTGGTATTTTCGACAGCAGTTAACATCATGTAAGCGGTTGTAAAGCGCCCGCTTTCCGGCACAAAGCAAAAGATTTTCTGCCCTGGCTGCAACTTGCCAGAATTGAACAATTCCTCTAACATTAAATAAATCGAAGCGCAGCCTGTATTTCCCCGCGTATACAAGTTAGTAAACCATTTTTCTTCGGGAATCATGCAGCCTGCTTGTTCCAGAAGTTCTACAATTTGTCCCCGAAAAAAGTGAGACGAATAGTGGCACAGCAGCCAATCGATTTCTTGCGGACAAACTCTCCCTGATTTAATCAACCGCAGCCAACCTTCAACGCCTAATTTTATTACATTTTCCAGCAAGCGAATATTTTGCCGCAAGTCAAAAGCTCCCGCTGCGGCTGCATCGAGGTAGGATGAATAATCCAACCAGCTTTTGGTTGATGTTTCGTTGGCTAATCCTGAATACATACAAACAGGATAGGCATTGGCGTGGGAAACGAGTTCAATCCATTCTATTTTTAAACTAATTCCTGTTGCGCTGGGATGGTTTTGGAGCAACAATGATCCGGCACCGTCGGAGAGCATCCAGCGCAAAAATTCTGTATCGAAAGGCAGGGGTTTTCCCGCTTGCACTGAAGTCTCAGCTTCAAATTTGGTGTTTTTGAACAGGCGCGAGGGAAATTCGGAAGCGACGGCAATTGCTGTTTGTTTTTTGCCGAGTTCGATTTGGGATGCGGCGTAATTTAAAGCACTAACTCCGGCACAGCAAACTCCTTGAGTTGACACTATTTCTAGGGGAGATAATTCGGAAAGTTCCCCGTGTACTGTGCTGGCAAATCCCGGTACTAATAAATCTGGTAAAGTGGTAGCACAGGCCAATAAGTCGATCGCCCTTGGTTCCAAATTTGACTGAGAAATCGCGTCGCGGACGGCAAACGCTGCCATTTCGCTGTTAGAATATAGTGTTTGCTGCTGTTTGTCGATCGCGTAGTAGCGCTGTTGAATGCCATTGCTGTTGAGAATTCGCTGCCTGACTCTCGAAGGGCGCGAGGCAATTTTGCCGAGATATTCTTCCATCTCATCATTATTAATCGGTTCTCCAGGCAAAAATTTTCCCATTCGATTTATATAAGCACTGTACATGGCGTAAACCTCTAGAGTTGCTAATTTACTCGAGTTCGTTCTTTTGTTAAATCAAGCCAGAAATATCTAAAATTGATTGTGGTTTGGGAAGCAGTGAAGTTGCAACGAGAAACTAGCTATCTTGTCAAGCTTCTCGAAATCACAGAAATCGAGCAACAGCGAGCACAAGTCACCTGAAGCAGGGTGAAGTTTTTTCGGAAAGTGAGCCAATATGTAAGTAGAGTTACTTCACTGCTTGGCAACTACAATGGATTTTGAAGAAATAAATGTTTGGTATTCTCAATCTCAACGACGCACGGCTGTCTCGCTGTTGATGAAACGAGTCGGCGTAACTCGCACTAGGGCTGAATTCTTTATCAGGCTGTGGATTTACTTATTGGTGAAACAGCTTCAGGAAAATCAGCCCCGCCTCAAACCGCCGCTGGCGAAACTGGAATTGCCGGCAACAGAAGTGCAGTGCACTCACCGGGAAGCCGCAGAACTATTCTACTGCGATTCCGACCGCGGTAGCGATCGCGCCGCCGGCATGATGTTAGATAAATTAGAAGCCCTGGGATTAATTAAAAAACACTTTGACGGTAACACTACCGCAATTGAAATTCAACCTGTTTCAGAAATTTTAAATGTTGCCGAACCTCAAAACCCCGTACAACTCCAATTAGATAATTTTAACCCTCGGTGCGACGCGATTCCCGTTGCAAATTTATTAGCGACCAATTACAACTGGATGAACCGCAACACTAACGCCGTACCCCAAAAAATCGCTAAAATCCTCCGGCGTTTGGCCAGTCAATACTCAAAGGGAATGCGAGTTTTGCGTCGCTCAGATAACCTCAATCCCGTCGGGTTTTACTTACTTTATCCAACAGCTAGCGAATCAGAAGTCAATTTTTTTAACGCTCCTAGCAAAAGCCTTCATTTAAGTTCTATTTCCGATATCGATCCTTTCAATATGGCGCTACCAGGAGATCAAAATTGCCAGTCAGTATTTATCCGCAGTTGGATGATCGATCCGCAGTATTTGTCAGAATACCGGATTACTTTTCTGGAAGACGCACAGAAAGTTTTAGGCGAAATGCAAACAGATTTTCCGAATCTTTGCGACTTGTACACGCTGATGATTCACCCCATGTACGAAAAACAGGCCCTGGCTTTGGGATTTCACAAGACTAGCAGTGACAGTCAGTTATCTGTTTACTGGATGTATCTCGCATTGGATAGATTTTTAGCATTAAATATCAAAGAAGCGTTGCTCAAAATGTAAGTAGAAGGAAGAAAGAAGAAGCCGATAAAAGATAGAACACCCAGATATCCAGTTCGTCGAAGTTGTCGGGGATCTAACAGCACTCGCGTTTTACGTTATTTTTTAGTCCCCTTCAGCAGGGACGAAAGTTTGCGCAGGATCGATTTCAATCGCCCAGTAATATCAAATCCGGTAGCATCGTCTAGCGTCAAATCCACTCAACAGTCAAACACGCACGGTGCAACCGGATTCGATCTAATTCATCTGCGTGAATCTGCGTCGATCTGCCCTCATCTGCGGTAAAAAAAAGATAATTTCTGAACCGCCCCGGACAATGGATTCACGCAGATTCACGAAGAGGTCGAGAAGAGAGATAGGAATAATTCCGATGCTAACAGATTTGATATAACTACAAACTTGTTTATAAAACTTCCCGTCCCAAATAGGGTTGTAAAGCTTCCGGCACTTTTACAGTTCCGTCTGGCTGCTGGTAATTCTCCAAAATAGCCGCCATTGTCCGGCCCACAGCTAAACCGGAACCGTTAAGGGCGTGAACGAATTGAGTGCCTTTTTTACCCGCTTCTTTAAAGCGAATATTTGCCCGCCGCGCCTGAAAATCTGCGACGTTGGAACAACTGGAAATCTCGCGGTATTTGCCCGCAGATGGCAGCCACACCTCTAAATCGTAGGTTTTGGCGGCCGCGAAACCTAAGTCGCCGGTACACAGCGCGATCGCCCGATAAGGCAATTTCAGCGCCTGCAAAACTCCCTCAGCATCCTGCACTAACTTTTCGTGCTCTGCCTCGGAGGTACTCGGATGCACGAGTTTTACCAATTCAACTTTATTAAATTGGTGCAATCGAATTAATCCCCGCGTATCTTTGCCGTAACTGCCAGCTTCGCGGCGAAAACAAGGAGTATAAGAACAGTGATAAATTGGCAACTGTTCTGCTGTCAAAATTTCACCTCTGTACAAATTGACCACCGGAACTTCGGAAGTAGGAATTAACCACAAATCATCTTGGTCGCACTTGAAACTTTCTTCAGCAAATTTGGGTAATTGACCCGTAGCGGTGAGGGATTCAGTGTTAGCTAAAAATGGGGGAATGACTTCTAAATAACCGGCTTTTGTGTGGCGGTCGAGCATGAATTGAATTATCGCTCTTTCCAGGGCTGCCCCGGCTCCCATTAAGCTCACAAAGCGGGGCTGAGCGATTTTTACTGCCCGTTCAAAGTTGATAATTCCTAATTTTTCGCCGATTTCCCAGTGCGGTAAAATACCTGAATTTTGGGGAATGTATTCGTCTCCCCAGCGCCGGATTTCGATGTTTTCCTCTTCATTTTTGCCGATCGGCGTTGACGGGCTCGGCAAGTTTGGCAGCGGTAGCAATAAAGCTTCTATTTGAGCTTTTAGGTCTTTTTCCTGTGCTTGCAGTTCGTTTGACTGCGTGCCGACTGCGTTGCCTTCTGCTTGCAGTTCCTGAACTTCGGGAGATTCGAGGGTTAAACCCGATTTTCTTTTTTGACCGATGAGTTTGGCAATTTCGTTGCTGCGGGCTTGCAGTTGCGATCGCTTGCCTTCCAACTCCCGCTGCTGTTTGTCTAATTGCAAAATCGGCTCGATTTCATAGTTACCTCCGCGCAGGTTGAGGCTTTCTTGCACGGCTTGCGGGTTTTCTCGGATTAATTTGAGGTCTAGCACAGATTTATTCTAAATCTTAAATTTTAGATCGGCTGGGACAGAACTAGATGATATACAAGCTTTGTTAATCATTGGCATATTGAATCATAATTTATTCTGACTTAAAATTCTGATTGGGTGTCACCCATGAAGGGTGACACCCCACAAATGTATGTTATAGTTGCAAATATTAGTAGATGCACCCTGATAATTTTCTACCCCAGCCAGCGATGGTAGGGGTTTTTTGTTGTGTGGTATGGAATTCAAGCCCTGAATGCACGATCGGTCTAAAAAACCCGGTTTCTTGTGATTATCGTCTCAAATGAGGCAATTACGTTAAGAAACTGGGTTTTTGCGTCCAGGACTAGGTTAGTAAAATATCTTTCCGGTTAAAAGTTAAAGCCAGTGCGGAGCAACCAAACCCATTGAGTGTCGTTGCGGCTGTCATTCTCAGGATTAACAACGACCCAAACACCAGGGGTGATAGAAATGTTGTCGTTGACCTGAAAGCGATAGAAGGCTTCAATGTGATAGGAAGTATCTCGCTCGCGGCGCACATTACTGCTCGTCACGCGGCCTGGCAAACCCACCAAAATCCCGGGTAGGTTGCCTTCACCTCCGACATCTGGGAAACTTATCCCGATCGCTGCATACACAATATCGGCGCGATCGTCCCCGTCAACATTTAGCAAAACCACGCTGCCTCTACCATCAGAAACGCTGCTAACACCGGAATTTTCGGCATTGGCGCGAGTATAAACGCCCCAACCGTGAACTTGCAACCGGGGAGCAAGGCGGTAAAATCCTTGTACGGCTACAGAATCGCTGGATGTAGCAATATTGTCCCCAAACGGTCGCGCCGCCAGAAAACTGCCCGTACCGCCGGTGAGGTCGGCTTTACCGCTGGGTGCAAAGGTACGAGAATAGGCTACGCCAATTGCTCCGCGATCGCCCCGGTAAGCAAGCTGAACCAGAGCATTGTAGGAACCGTTGAATAAACCGTTACTTTGCTGCGAGAGATTGGGATTGCCGGCTAGATAGCCCACAGTCAGGGTGAGGTTTTTGACGATCGTCCAGTTGACAGCAGCACCGCCACCTCCCCGGCGGTAGAGGGGACTGTATTGTCCGAACTTCGAGGGAATTCCTTCACTATCGCTGGCGATCGTTGGAGGAGTCAGCAAATCGGTAATATCGGAATACCCAACACCTGTCGGGCCCACGGTCAGCGAGAGATTAGAGGTCAGCGGGGTCACATACAATACGTGAGGGACGGTGATTGTGTTATCGACATTGCCATCAAAGTTCAAAGCCGTCATATTTGTACCCGTCTCGTCGGCAATCCTGCCCAAGTTGCCGAATTCCAAACGGGTTCTCAGCATATCGCGACCGGTGAAGCTGGTTTCAAAATTTAATCGCCCCCGGTTGGCAACAATAGTGTTGGTGCGATCGTCGGAATCTCCAACACTGTTACCCGAGGTATCTGTTACCACCACGATAATTTCCGCATTCAGCTTAGTTGTGGTGGAGAACTGATTCGCTTCGAGTTCTGCTGTGCGTGCATCGAGAGTATCGACTCGACCCCGCAACACCGATAATTCTGTGGCAAATTCTGCTTGCAGCTTTTGGACGATCGCTAAATCTTCCCCAGTAATCTGGTTGGTTGTTCCTGCAGCAATTAGTTCGCTGACTCGATCGAGACAGCTATTCAATCCTGCTGCAAATTCGTACCGCGTCAGCGCCCGGTTGCCTCTGTAAGTTCCGTCGGGATAACCGACAATGCAGCCGTAGCGTTCTACTAGAGATTGCAGCGCCTGAAAAGCCCAGTCAGTCGGTTTTACATCCGAGAGTTGAGAGACAGAATTCACCTGCGCGAAGGGGTCTTCTGCCAAGGTATTTAACGGTTCAGGAGCAACTAATCTATCAATTGGGGCCGCAAAACTTGGGGATGATGTTAGTAGAAATACACCCGGTGTTCCCAGGATAAAAGCAGTAATCAGGTGAGGAAAATGCTGGATGTGCATAGGACAAAGCTCCGCATAAGGAACCGATCGACCGAATTAGCAATATTACGCTGCACTTGAACCTGTGCGAACTTTGTCAATCGTCACTGCGATAATTATCACCAGACCTTTGACAACTAACTGCCAGAAGAAAGACACGTTCATGAGAGTTAGTCCATTGTTGAGCAGGGCAATAATTAAAGCCCCCAGCAAAGTACCCCAAATAGTGCCAATTCCACCTGTGAAACTCGTTCCTCCCAAAATTACAGCAGCGATCGCATCTAATTCGTAGCCTTGCCCTAACATCCCCGTCGCACTGTAGAGGCGCGAGGCGCTCATAATGCCGCCTAAACCAGAAAGCAACCCACTCACGCCATAGACAAATAACAGCACGCGACTCACCTTAATACCTGTCAATCGTGCTGCCCGAATGTTGCCTCCCACGGCGTAAATATGCCTCCCCAGAACAGTCCGCCGCAAAACAAACCAACTCGCTAAAACTGCGAGTAAAGCGATAATAACCAACCAGGGAATAGGGCCCACATAGCTGTTACCTACCCAAGCAAAATTCAGATTTCTATTGATAACGGTAGTGCCGTTAGCTACTAAATAAGCAACTCCCCGCAAAGCTGTGTAAGAACCCAGGGTTACAATGAACGGAGGCAAACCTAAATAGGCAATTAGCGAGCCGTTAATTAATCCCAAAAATACTCCGGCTATTAACGCAGCCGGTACGGCAAACCAACCCAGACCTGGAACTAAGGAAACTAGCACCCCGACAACTGCCGTCACGCCCAAAATTGACCCGACTGAAAGGTCAATTCCGCCAGTCAAAATCACAAAAGTCATGCCGGTAGCTAGGACAATATTGATCGATGCTTGCCGAATGACATTGATCAAATTTCCTACTGAAAGAAAGCTGGGCGTTACCAGGGAAAAGATTATACAGATGGCAATCAAAATCGGCAGGATGCCGGCTACTTGGATAAAATTTCTCCAAGCTTGAGCTTTACTGGCTTTTTGGCGATCGCTTGATTGATTTCTGGTGCTTTTTACTTCTGTTTGACTCATGATTTTTTTACCTCTGTTGCCCCGGTGGCATAAGCCATAATGTTCTCTTGCGTAATTGCTTCCCCAGTCGATCCGCCTACTTCACCGACAAGGCTTCCCGATCGCATCACTAAGACGCGATCGCTCATTCCCACAATTTCCGGCAATTCGCTGGAAATCATTAAAATAGCTACGCCCTTGGCTGCCAAATCGCTAATAATTCGATAAATTTCGCTTTTAGCGCCAATGTCCACACCCCGCGTCGGTTCATCTAGCAAAAGTACCTTTGGGTTGATAGCCAACCAACGCGCTAGCAGCAACTTCTGCTGATTTCCCCCAGAAAGATCCATTGCCCTGATGCTCGGACTTGCAAGGCGAATCTGCAAATTATTAATAGCATCATTGACAATTCTCAAGAGAACATTTGAGTTAATAATGCCAGCTTTTGCTTCTCGATCGAGGACATTCATGGTGATATTCTCACCCGAACTAGCTTCTAAAAATAGTCCAAGATCCTTGCGATCTTCTGGCACGTAAGCAATTCCGGCGGCCATTGCTTCATTGGGTGTCGAGACATTGAGATGACTACCTTCCAGTTTTATTTCACCGCTTACCTTCCGATCTGCACCAAAAATTAGGCGGGCAAGTTCTGTTCTGCCGGCGCCAACTAAACCCGCTAAACCCAAAATTTCGCCCGCATGAAGTTTAAAACTGGCAGGCTTTACTTTGTAGCCGTCGCTTAAATTTGTTACCTCAAGAACAACTGCACCCGGTGTTATTTGATGCTTGTTTTCGTACAAATCCTGTAAAGAACGGCCCACCATCATTTCCACCAGGCGTTCGGCCGAAATTTCGTGCTTTTCAAGAGAGCCAATATACCCGCCATCTCGGATGACGCTCACGCGATCGGCAAGGGCATAAATTTCTGCCATTCTGTGGCTGATATAAATAATAGCAATGCCCTCATTCCGCAAGCGGCGAACCACTTCAAAAAGCTTATCTGTTTCGCGGTCTGAAAGCGCGGCCGTCGGCTCGTCCATCACTAAAATTCGGCTGTTGTCTTTGAGCGCCCTGGCTATTTCCACTTGCTGCTGTTCGGCAATTGAAAGTGTCGAAACCAGGTCTCCAGCCTCAAAATTTGCATCAAGGTTTTTTAATACCTCAGCGGCCCTGCGCCGCATTTCATCTTGGTCTAAAAATGTACCTCCTTTCTTGATCTCGCTGCCCATAAAAATGTTTTCAGCAACTGTCAGATTGGGGGCAAGATTGAGCTCTTGATAAATAATCGCTATCCCTAAATCTCTGGCTTGAGCGGGGTCTGTCATCTTAACAGCTTGACCGTCTATTCTGATTTCGCCTGCATCAGCTATGTAGGCTCCTGCCAGAATTTTCATCAGCGTACTTTTGCCCGCACCGTTTTCCCCCATGAGGGCGTGGACTTCCCCTGGGTAAACGGTGATATTTACATCGTGCAAGGCTGTAAAACCGTGAAAGGTTTTTGTAATACCTTGCATTTCGAGGACGGGCTTAGTTTTAATTGAATCTTGAGTGCTATTTACCATCGTAGATTTGGTGTAGGAGGATGTCACTTGCCATTGATGCCAACTTTCCACGCTCTTTCCCGCAGTACGGCAGGGGTTTCAACCCCTGCCTCAAAGCTAAACTCCTCGCTATGAGGACTAATAGACATCTCCCATAATTCTTGTGAAACAGGCAATATGCCTGTTCTTGACAGGCTTTTTGGGAGAGATCTAATGAGTTTGAAAAGTCTTCTTCTGAGTCCTCTTCAGAGGACTTTAGCTATTAGCCAGGGACTTCAGTCCCTGGCGGACTGGCGGACTGACAGCTTAAGTTGACATCTCTGGTCACTCACTTGTCCAGCCTTTATGTTGATTGACGTTTTCGCGAGTAATCAGCGCGACTGGAATCAGAATGTTTGGATTGGCTGGCTTGTTTCCTTTGAGAATGCCGTTACCGACTTCAACAGCCCTGGCTGCCATGCGAAATGGATCTTGAGCTGCTGTAGCCACAAATAAACTGTTGTTCTGCTTGAGCGCATCTAAGGCTTCAGGTGCACCATCGACTCCAACAATAAAGAATTCGCTCCTTTGTGCTTGTTTGGCTGCTAATTCTGCACCGATGGCACAGGGGTCATTAATTGCAAAAACAGCATCAATTTTTGGGAAGGAAGTAAGCAAATCGCTCATGACTCTCAACCCGCCATCGCGACTGCCTTCTGCGTTCTGATCTTTGGAAAGAACTTTGAGATCGGGATATTTGGAGAAGACACTCTGGCACCCCTGAACTCGCTCGACCACTGAAGCGACGGGAGGCCCGTTGATAATCACAACGCTACCTTTTCCTTTCAAGCGATCGGCTATATATTGACAGCTTACTTCGCCAGCTTGCACGTTATTTGAAGTAACTGTGGCATCAACGCCTCCTTCGGCGGCGGTATCAACTGCAATTATCGGAATTCCGGCTTGCTTGGCTTTTTCGACAGCCGGGGCAATGCCTTTGGTGTCGGCAGCATTGAGTACAATCATGCTGACATTAGAGGCAATAAAGTTTTCGATTTGATTAAATTGCTGATTTAAATCGTCGCCGCTGGAAACGAGAGTTGTCCTCACATTTGCACCGCCGATTTTCTTGGCTTGGGCCTCAGCGCCCTTGCCAACTTGTACGAAGAATGGATTGCCGAGGTCGCGGACTGCTACAGCAACTGATGAAAGTTCGGAGTTGCTTGGTTGTGTGCTGTTTTGAGCGTTCTGGGAAGTGGCGGTGCAACTTGCCAGGGTGCTGCTGAGTAGACTAAAAAGACTGAGTGCGATCGTTACTCGTTTCACCTCAAACTCCAATAAAGGCTCGTTTGGAGAGAGTTGCTCGTAAATATGACGTTGCCAACCTAACAAAAGCTAATGTTAGGTTTCAGCTCGAATACCTAATGTTTTAGGTGAGCGGCTTTTCTTTGTACGTGATTGTACGAGATCGTGTTTATTTTCTGCTCGTAAAACTTTCTCGCTCGGCTCGCTAGACTACTTGGGAAAACAGAAAAGATATGAAGATTCAATCTCTCTCCTTGATGCCCAAAAAATCAACTATTTGGATTCTTTTAAATGCTTTGCGAGCATTAATATTTAATTTCGGAGAAAGTTTTAAGAGATTATTTTCGACAAAATCTTTCAGAAATTGCTTTTAAAACCTGGCAGAGTCATATTGAATTTAACTCTCTATGTTGCTGATGATAACAGTTCGATACTGCCTCGATATCTATCTTTAGATATACCATACTTTTATCAAAAACTAAAGATGCGATCGCCCCGATCGGCATCGGTCTGCCGATCCCCAGTCTGGTCGGACGCGCTGCACCAACTCAATAAATCTTAATTTTTGTTTGGTGCATAATATTGTAAAAAATCATTAAGTTTACAGTAAATTACGGTAGATTATAGTAAAGTTCAAGCAAAGCATCGCACTCACCAATGCAGCTAGTTAAAAAGCTCTAGTTAAAAAGCCGATCGTCCCTTAAAGCCAACGGTGAGAGCAGACAAGTTCAATATTTGGCTGTAAAACCTGGAATTACAGTCATCTTGACATGGTTTAAAAGCTCTGGATAATGGCGATCGCCCTTTTTGGCAAAATCACTATACTGCGAATAATTGTCTGCGCTGCCAATGGGTGAATCTGAGATGCGATCGACAAATTACCTATTCTGTTTCCTAGAAATATTTGCCAGCGAAGGCGGCATTCAATCCTACGTTAAAGACATTTTCAAAGCTTACGTGTCAATAACCGCAACGACAAACTCGCCGCCGCAAGCTGAAGTTTTGCTGTTGCGAGATTCCCCAGACTGCAACAATCCTTACGAGTCAAAAAATCTGAAATTTTATTACCTCAAAACCAAAAATCCCTGGTTTGACCGTCTTAAGTTTGCTACAGTATTACTAACTCGATTGCTGCAAAAACGACCGGAACGGGTTTTTTGCGGTCACATCAAACTCGCACCGCTGATTCAAACTTTATGCCAGCCGCTGGGAATTCCCTACACGATTTTAACTTACGGCAAGGAAGTGTGGGAACCGCTTGGGTCCAAATATCAAACAGCAATGAGTAAAGCTGAGAGTATTTGGACTATTAGCAGGTACACGCGCGATTCCCTACGGGATAGCTTCGCTTCACGCACTTGCGAAATTAACAACTTAAATCCCGAAAAATTCCACATAGTGCCTTGTACTGTAGATGAAAATATATTTACGAATCGGCCCAAGCCACAGGATTTATTAGAGCAGTACAATTTGGTTGGTGCTAAAATATTGATGACTGTAGCCAGATTGCGATCGACAGATATTTACAAAGGCGTCGATGTCACAATTCAAGCTTTGCCGCAAATAGCTGAAACTTTTGCCAATGTGAAATACTTAGTTATTGGTAGAGGAGACGATCGACCTAGATTAGCCAAACTCGCTGATGATTTGGGAGTTACCGAAAGAGTAATATTTGCGGGTTTTGTACCGACAGAAAATTTACCAGCATATTACCAGTTGGCCGATGCTTATGTAATGCCTTCCCAGGAAGGGTTCGGTATAGTTTATTTGGAAGCGCTGGCTTGCGGAGTACCCGTACTCGCGGGGGACGCGGACGGGTCGGCAGATCCGCTGCAAGATGGTAAACTGGGGTGGCGAGTTCCCCACCGAGATTCAGCAGCAGTAGCGCTTGCTTGTGTGGAAATGCTGCGAGGAGAGGATAAAAGGTGCGATCGCCGCTGGTTGAGGGAACAAACCCTCGCAAGATTTAGTTTTGAATCTCTTTGTCAATCCTTACAAGGAATTTTTCAACCCTCTGACTCTGATTAACTTATAACGTAGAGAGCGGTTTCTCCGTGTACAATGGGGAAATTAACTCGATCGACTGCGTGATTTTCTGAGTAGGATAGAGTTATGCCTACGTGCAAAGACACCCAAGGAGACCACCGTGAACCAAGGCACCCCCAAAATTTCTTTAAAGCTACCCCGTATTAGCAATTGGTTGATACTGCTGGGCATCGCGTATTTGTTGGTGTCTGTTGGTTTGGGTTGGATAGTTAAATCAGTGTTGATTTTAGTAGCTTTTTTGTTGCTGACGCCTGTGGTCGCATTTTTCGCGCTTCAGTGGTGGCTGAAACGCAATTTAATTGAGGACAAGTGTCCAGTTTGTCAATACGAATTTACAGCTTTAAATCAAACTCAGTTTCAGTGTACCAACTGCGGCGAACCTCTGAAAATAGAGCAAGGTCATTTTAGCCGTTTGACTCCGCCCGGTACGATCGACGTTACGGCAGTTGAAGTATCATCGGTTCAACAGTTAGAAGACTAACCGATTTGAGATTTGAGATTTGAGATTTTGGATTTTGGATTGAAGAATTGTTGAATGTTAACTGCTAACGGCTAACTGTATTAGCAATCCCCATCCCCAAAATTACTTTTCTAGACGCACTGCGTACCACTGCAAAAATTTTCCCGGCCCGATATCTAATTCACAATAAGTATTAATTAAATACTTAGCTTGAGCTTCCAAACCAGATATTTTATTCACGTCCTGCGGCAAATCTTCGTGTTCCTCAGCTAAGACCGCTTTCAGCTTTTCTAAGAGTTCCGCCGCATTCAAAAACTGCTCTGGCTGGTTTGTTTCTAACACCACAAAGGTGTCTTCGTCATACAGTGACATAATTTCAAAGGTTGAGGTTAATTATTTCTAAAGTTTCGTGCAGTTAAGCGATCGAAAGTATAAACTCTTAATTACAAATTTTCAGCCCCGGCTAGATCGTGTTACAATTGAACAACATCAGAATTCCTACCGGATTACCGTTATTAACTTACTTGTTAACTTACTTGTTAACCGAGTTGTCAACATATCCGACAAAGCATTTCTGAGGAAATTTGTCAAGTGCAAATTTGTCAAGTGTCAAATTGTCAAGAAATATTCGATCGGCTGTATCTAATTATAACTGGCACTATACATTCCCATGATCACATCTTCCACTTCAACTCCTGTTGCGCGCAAGCCCTCTAAATCAGAAGGTCTCAAAGAACGCAGCAACTATTTACGAGAACCCGTTGCGACTGAACTGTTACAAGAAACTACCCACTTCACCGAAGACGGGATTCAGATTCTCAAATTTCACGGCTCGTACCAGCAAGACAACCGCGACAATCGAGTTAAAGGACAAGAAAAAGATTATCAGTTCATGCTCCGCACCCGCAATCCCGGCGGGTTCACTCCGCCGCAATTATACTTAGCCTTAGACAAGCTATCTGAAGAATACGGCAACCACACGATCCGCGTTACAACGCGCCAAGGTTTCCAACTTCACGGGGTGTTGAAAAAAAATCTTAAAGCAGTGTTTTCCTCAATTATTAAAAATATGGGGTCAACCTTGGGAGCTTGCGGCGACTTGAACCGCAACGTCATGGCACCTCCAGCACCGTACAAAAATCGCCCAGAATACAAGTATGCGCTGCAATACGCCAACAATGTCGCCGATTTGCTGACGCCGCAAACCGGTGCTTATTACGAAATTTGGCTGGACGGCGAAAAAGCTATTTCGGCCGAGGAAGACCCCGCAGTGAAGGCGGCGAGACAGAAAAACGGCAACGGCACAATCTTTAGCGACAAAGAAGAACCGATTTACGGCAGCCATTATATGCCGCGCAAATTTAAGTGTTCCGTTACCGTGCCGGGAGACAATTCAATTGACTTGTACTCTCAGGATTTGAGCTTGGTGGTAATTACCAATAAAGCCGGCGAGTTGCAAGGTTTTGACGTGTTTGCTGGTGGCGGTTTGGGCCGCACTCACAATAAAGAAGAGACTTTTGCGCGGGTTGCGGATGAGATTTGCTATGTTGCCAAGGATGATGTTTACGATTTGGTCAAGGCAATTGTAGCAACGCAAAGAGATTACGGCGATCGCACAGACAGACGGCACGCGCGGCTGAAGTACCTGATTAACGACAAAGGCGTACAGTGGTTCCGCGAAAAAGTGGCCGAATATTTTGGCAAGCCGCTAGAAGCCTTTAAACCGCTGCCTGAGTGGAAGTATTTTGATTTCTTGGGCTGGCACGAACAGGGAGACGGTAAACTGTTTGTCGGCATTTCTATAGAAAATGGCCGGATTAAGGATGAAGGCTCATTTCAGCTAAAAACGGCTTTGCGGGAAATTGTGCAGAAGTACAACTTGCCGATACTGGCGACGCCGCACCAAAACGTGCTGATTTACGATATTTCGCCGGAGATCAAACAAGAAATTCAGGGAATACTCGATCGATGCGGCATTCAGCGGGAAACGGCTATCGACCCCTTAGTGCGCTATGCAATGGCTTGTCCGGCAATGCCGACTTGCGGGCTGGCCATTACCGAGTCTGAGCGCGTGATTCCCAGCATTTTAGAGCGGATTCGGGCACTTTTGACCAAAGTGGGCTTGAAAGACGAGCATTTGGTGGTGCGGATGACTGGTTGCCCGAATGGATGCGCCCGCCCTTATATGGCAGAATTGGGGTTTGTCGGGAGTTCGCCGGAATCCTACCAGATTTGGCTGGGCGGTTCTCCCGATCAAACGCGGCTGGCAAAACCAATTGAGGAAAAGCTGCACGTAAAGGATTTTGAAGCTTTTCTGGAGCCTATTTTTGTATATTTCAAGCAAAAACGGCAACTGAGCGAGAGTTTTGGCAATTTTTGCGATCGCGTCGGGTTAGAATCTATCCGTCAATTTGTAACCAACTACCAATCTACTGACTCGATGACAACTGAGATTAATGAATTAGATGTTACGTCTAGTAACGATAACGGGAAAGAGACTGCCGCTGCTAGCGGTGGCAAAGTCCGCCGTCGAATTAGCGTCCGCGATGAAATCTACAACGAGCTCAAGGAAGAAGCAGCCCGTCAGGGCAAGCCGATTACACAGCTAGCTACAGAAGCGATTTCTACTTATTTAAAAAAGATCAAGGAGGAAGCATAAGCTGATTTTCGATTTTCAATTTGTGATTTTCGATTGTATTCAATAGACTTCTGGCAAAAGTAATATAAAGGCAGATCATTTGCAGAAAAAAACTTGAATTTGTAAGATAATTCCGGTTGTAGATGCTCTGCCTTTATTATTTTTGAGCTTGAAACTCCGCTTGCCTATATCTTCTCTTTTTCTCTTCCTCTGCGTTCTCTGCGTTCTCTGCGGTTAAATAAAAAAATATATTAAGGAAAGAGCAATCCAAAATAAAATGGCTCAATTACAAAGATTAGCAGTTAGTCCCGCTCAAATTTGCGATCGCCAAATCGACTTAACTAAAGAACAGCAGCATTATTTAAACCGAGTGCTGCGTTTGAGTGAGGGCGATCGATTTATTGCGATGGACGGCCGGGGACATTGGTGGTGTGCCGTCCTAGAATTGCGGGAAACCGGGTTATTTGCCTCCATAGCAGAGGAGATTTCTGCGAACAGGGAGCTACCCGTAGAGGTGACTTTGATGGCGGCTTTGCCCAAGGGAAACGGCTTTGACGAGGTTGTGAGACAGGCGACGGAGTTGGGTGTGGCAAGTATTGTGCCGGTGACGAGCGATCGAACTTTGCTCAAACCAAGTGCTCAGAAGGTCGATCGGTGGAGAAGGATTGCTGCGGAGGCGGCGGAACAGTCGGAACGTCAATTTGTGCCGACGATTTTAGAGCCTGTTTCGTTTGATATGGCTGTCAAAGATTGCGGTCAAAAAAATAGATTTATCTGTGTTGCTCGCGGGGACAATCGGCATTTGTGGGATTGTTTGTTGGGTAATTTAGAACCCCCCCAGACCCCCTTGTTAAGGGGGGAGCAAGATGGAGCGACTGGTTTCGATCCACCCCAACCCCCCTTAATAAGGGGGGAGCAAGAACGGGAGGAATTAGCGATCGTGATTGCTGTTGGGCCGGAGGGTGGATGGACTGATGGTGAGGTGGAAAGGGCGATCGAATTTGGTTTTGAAGCTGTTTCTTTGGGGAGTAGAATTTTAAGAGCGGTGACAGCACCGATTGTGGCTTTGTCTTTAGTTGGCGCGGCATTTGAGAAGAGCTAATCTCCACCAACCCGAATCGGAGACTTGATGGGTTTGGCGATCGCCGCTAAAATGTAAATAGATAATTATCAGAGGAGTAATATGTTACAGTCAGTAGAGGGGATATACCGAAATGGCAAAATTGAGTTATTGGAAATGCCCGCCGACATAGAAGAAGCGCAAGTTATTGTTACTTTTATGCCAAAAGTTGGCTTAGTAAACTTGCAATCTCGCGGTATCAACCAGGAACAAGCGGCAGATTTACGGGTTCGGTTGAGTAGATTTGCTCCTGATTGGGAACTACCGGAGATGGATGCTTACGATGCCTTATAGTCGCGGTGATGTGGTTTTGGTTTTGTTCCCCAGCTCGGATTTGCGTACTGCGAAACGCCGTCCAGCTTTGATAGTTCAAGCTAATAATCTGGGGACTGGTTTAGGGCAAACAATTACGGCAATGATTACTAGCAACTTAGCCCGTTCAGGACACCCAAGCCGGGTTTTTGTTTCCCTAGCAACACCGTCCGGGCAGCAAACGGGATTGCTAGCTGACTCGGTAATTATGACAGACAATCTTGTGACGCTTCTAGAAATTGAAATCGATCGCAAAATTGGTACTTGGTCAGATATGTCAGCAGTGGATGCAGCACTCAAGCACACTTTGGGAATCTAATCAAAAAAGGCGTTTCAATTCAGTAAATATAAAAAAATATTTAAATTAATCAAATAAACTCTGTCTCGTGTTAAGAGGAATTATCAGATAAATGGGTTGACGGGCAATGAAAATATGGTTGAGGAAAGGTCGAGCGCTCTTTTGGTCGATTCCCTACGGGATAGCTTCGCTTCACGCGCTTTTGGCAATTTTCGCTACAACATCAGTTTCTGCACAATCTCCTAGCTTTCCCCTTGCTCAACAGATTAATTGCGATCGCCCTCAAGGAGATGCCCAAGTCAGAACTTGTATTCGGTTGAAGTATGAGGCCTCGGATCGACAACTTAACGAGGTTTACCAACAACTGATGTTCCAATTGAGCGGCGAAGAGCGATCGCTACTTTCCGAAGCACAATTAGGGTGGATTAAGTTAAGAGATAAAACCTGTGAATTTGAAGTTTATAAAAATCGTGGCGGTACGGGTTATGGAGGTTTCCTCAATGAATGTTTGGATCGGATGACTAAACAGCGCACTGGGCAACTAGAAAAGTATTTAAACGGGTTTAATTCCCTTTAGCGCCGATGGAGAGCGACCTGTTCCGGGCGATTGGATCGTAGCAAATCCGCCTTTAATATTCTGTTTATTCTTTAGTTTCAAGCGAGAGGGACGATAGTTTGTATAGGATCGGTTTCAATCGCCAATTTTTATCTATTTTATGTAAAATTTTGTTACAAAAATCGCTATTTCGCATAGAAATAGCGGAATGAGGCGAAGAGAGATAGATATATAGATATAGGCTTTTGGGTATCGCTACAGTTGCTGTTGAGCAAGGCTGAGGGTTTGCAATAAGAAGACGTTTTTGGAAACAGAGAAGAAAATTCATGAAAGGGCGATCGATATTTTTTACATTATTCATCAGCACAATAGTCATTGTTTCTGTGTGGGCAACATCAGTCAACGCTCAAGCCAAACTGACAGAGCGAGCGAAACTCGCGCTTAATGGAATTGGGCCGATCCGAGTAGGAATGACCGTTGGTGAAGCCTCACGCTCTGCTGGGATTAAATTAATTAAAAGTGGGATTAGTGGCCCTGACGACTATTATTGTTCGTATTTTAAGCCACAAACAGAACCAAAAGGAATTAGTTTTATGGTAGCAAAGGGTCGCATTGCTAGAGTTGATATTAGCAACCAGCGGTTTACTACAATCAAAGGCGCTAAAATTGGGGATACTGAAAACAGAATTTTATCACTTTATCCAGGTCAGATTAAAGCAACACCGCATCCTTATATAGGTATGCCACCTCAAAACGGGAAATATCTAACTTTTGTGCCGAAAGATGCGGCGGACAAAAACTACCGTATGATTTTTGAGACTAGCAGCAATCGGGTAACAAGTTTCCGATCGGGAAAACTTCCTGAAGTTGAGTACACAGAAGGGTGTGCTTAATATGGCAAGTAATTTGTGTTTGAGATATCACTTGTAAAGGAGATCAAAAAGACGATCCAGAAAGGAAGAGAGTTTTTGAGTGCAGTCGTGACTGTGACAATTTTAGGTGCAACATCATTGTATTTGCACAATAAGTGAGGCTAATCGCACTGAAATAGCTGGCGAACTCATTTTATGGGCGTGACACCTCTAGAATTATCCCACAATTTCAGGCGACTGGTTGTACTGCTTGTTTGCCAAACAAGCAATAGATTGATACTTCTGAACCAATCAACACAAAAATGAGGATAAAAATCATGAAATGTCGATCGCCCTTCACCTTCACCCTCACCCTCATCTCAGCAATTGCCAGCACCACCGTACCAGCAGTTTTCGCGCAGCGACAGCCATCCGCCAACCAAATCTACATCGATAAAAATTGCCAGCGCAACCAGCAACTACCGCAACTTGAAAGATTTACTATTTTTAGCAGAAACGAATTTACAACTAACGGTCAAAACTACTGGTTCTACGCCGCCCGCTATCTAGACGGAGCCGTGCTTTTTTGTACCTCAAAACCCAACTTCAACCAACCTAAACCTCTAACAGCAAAACAAATACAATCCCAATTTATTGACAAAATAGCCCGAGAACCCAACAACAAAACAGCCTTTATCATCGCAGTCAGAGAAGGAAATGGCCCCGAAGCGCCCGTGACAAATTACGGCTTAGAATTGAGCAATGTCGATCGACCAAAACTCACCTCCCTTTCCATCCTACAGCGCCGAGAAACCTTAAAAGAAGGCGAATCCCGCCAACACACATTTCAAGGACGGGCCGGTCAATCTATTACGATCGACCTCAAAAGTAGAGCATTCGACAACAACATAACACTGTTCGACACCAGCGGCAAAAATATTGCCGAAAAAACAGGCAACTCCCTGAATCGCCGAGAGTCTCAACTCACCGTAAAATTGCCTAGTAACGGCACTTATAAAATATTTGTTAAAGGAGGCGATCGTACAAGCAAAGGTACTTACAGCTTAAGCGTTAATTCCAATCAACTTTAACTGAACTTTAACCAACTCCTAAGCAAATTCAAAAACAGGTGTTTCAATCACCCTAGTCGGCTTTCTATCTTCCCAAATCATCTTTTGCAACTGTTCCACAGTTTCAGGCGAAAAAAATCGCTCTCCCGTTTCCAAACACACTCTAGCAGGAACATTTTCAATAATAATAAACTTACCCTTGATTTCAAGGGTATAACTTACTTTTTGTTCCACCATTGTTTCTTGCCAAATATCATTGTTCATTTTGATTTATCCTTAACTTAAAATCAATCCAAATTTTCGGATCTGGTTCGTATAAAGTAATGATTTTTACCAAAGGACGAGATGGATAACTGCACTGAACGTGCAAAGGTCTATTGCCAATAGTGAAGCCGAAAATCAAACAGCTTGGACCATATTTGTCATTCGGATACTCTTCGATAACTTCACCAGCCATTATAGCTTCCCGGAGTTCTTGTACCCTGATACGGCGAACTATGCTTTGGTTTACTGCGTGTTGTGAAAGCTCAAAATCATTTTTGACAATTTTGACACGTATTTTTTCAATGATTGTCATAGTTTCATATCATATCTATAAGTTAACACAACAGCGAAATTTGTTAACCAGTGGCGAAACCACCCAAACATCAGCCAAGATAGAAACAACGCCATTCCCGCAATCGCCATGACAGACATCAACCAAATAGCCGCCGCCTTAGAGGATAAAGAATACAAACAAGCTGCCCAACTCATCAAAAAACTGCAAAAAGAATCCCCCGAAAATCCGTGGGTGCAATACTATATCGCCCGCTACTACGAACTCACCAAAAACCTCGAAAAAGCTCAAACAACCTACAAACAAATACTCCGCGACATCACCAACCCCAAAATCGTCTCCCAGACCCGCCAAGCTATTCAACGGATTGAAATCGCACAACAAAACCTCCGCCAACAAGCCATAGAAACCGCCAAAAACGACCCCAGCAACCTCGAACCCGGACTCCTCATCCTCGAACCAGTTAGCCCGGAAAACAAACCCGCAGCAATTCAAAATATCAGCAGAATCTTCAAAATCGACGCATACACAACCCGGATGCAAATCCAAAGCCGCGGCTGGAGACTTTACAAAACAGGCCCCATTGCCGAACTCCGAATTTACGGTCAAGAACTCCTCAACGCCGGGATTCCCGTATTTTGGGCTACCCTAACGGATATTCAAAAAATCCAAATATTCCGAGTGCAACACTTCCAGTCTCTCTCTTCCCCAGCCGTTGTTTGCAAAGATCGACTCGATAGACTCGGTGCCATCGAATTTAACTGGTCAGAAGTTACCCAAAGAGTAGAAGGCTTGTTGCCGATGTTCATCGAAGTCATGGACTACTCCCCCAACCGAAGAAAGGAGCAATTTCGCCACAGAGAAATCAGGCAAGATTACGCTCAAATCTGTGACTTGCACATTCCCAGCAGAAACTGCATTCTGCGAATTTGCGACCAAAGTTACGAATTTCAACAAGGAGTGGAATTCATCAAAGCTTCTGCGGAGATCCCCACTTCACCTAATCCAAAAAACAAAACATCCAGAGTCAAAAACTCTCAACAGATTCCTCAAAGTACCACCCGAATTAACTGGAATAACTTACTGGAAATATTCGATCGCCAGCTTGACGTTACAGTTTGGTCAGAATTTACGCCCTTTGCCGAGACAGTGCTCGATTACACTAATATGTTGAGCAAGATCGAATCTCATATAGAAGTCGATCGCAAATCCGAAACTCCTTGGGATTCAGCTTTTCAGCTATACAGCGGATTAGCATTCCTCCGAAACCCAGAAAATAGGGAATAGAACAAAGAGTTAAAATTAAAAATGAGTAATCCCATTTTTAATTTTTTAACGCCAGCATTGGGAATTATCCAATGCCCAATTCCCTATTATCAATTCCTCATTTCTTACTTTGTTTTCACCTGACGGGCCATTTCCCGGAAATTGTTCATGCTGGGGCCGGGGCTCCGACGAGTTGTTGTTGATGTCGGCATTAAATTATTAGGAGCAAAAGTCCGAATAGGTTCAGGTTGACTCGGCACTTTCCCGTTATTTGCTGCGGCAGCAGGTACCTTCGCGGGTTCAGGAGTCTTAGCGGGAACGCTAGCGGCTGGTTCCTTTTCTTTCTTAGACTTTTTCTCTACCTTAGCCTTTTTAGCTGGTTCAGACTTCTCAGACTTCTCAGACTTCTCAGACTTCTCAGACTTCTCAGACTTAACAGGCTCAACTTTTGCCGGTGCGACCGCAACAGGCTCAGCCTTCGCAGGCGCAACTTTTGCCGGTTCCTTGGTCGAAGATTCGCCCAAATCTAGGAAATATTCAGACTTTTTCAAGCCCAACAGTCTGGCGAAAAAGCCGAAAATACCGCCGAAGAAATTTTTGATAAAACCAAACATTAGACTTACTCCTTTTGTTCTTTTAGAGAAATTTGTACAAGCTTGTCAACAAAATTAGACTACGAGGTTAGGCAACTTTTGTCTACATTTCTTAATCAAAATTTACATTTTGCTGTATTTAAGCTACCTCATCCAAGCAATTTTTAGGTATAAATACCATCACAGCTTTGCACTTATTTACAAAGTATCTCAGAATTTGTTAGCGATTCCCACTAATTGCCGATCGTACCTCGATCCGATTCGCTAGCTGTCCTAGTAGGGGTCAAACTCCCTAGGGGAGTAATCTATGCTGTAATCAGCAAGCAATTTTCTTTTCAAATGAACAGTTCGCTCGATCGCAATCCCGTCATCCTCATACACGGCATCTGGGACACAAAGATTATTTTCAGCAAAATGTCTGCCCGCCTCACCCAACTCGGATGGTCAGTCCACAGCCTCAACCTCACCCCCAACGACGGCAGCCTCGGCCTCGACTTACTGGCCAAGCAACTCGCAGACTACATCTCTGAAACCTTCGATCCAGAACAATCTTTAGACATAATAGGCTACAGCATGGGCGGCATCGTCAGCCGCTACTACGTCCAGCGACTCGGAGGAATCAACCGAGTACAGCGTTTCATCACCCTATCTTCCCCCCACCGCGGCACCCTCACCGCCTATTCCCTACGCCTACCAGGATACCTGGATATGCGCCCCGACAGTCGCTTGCTGCGCGATTTGAATCAAGATGTGACAATGCTCAAACGCCTAAACTTTACATCAATGTGGACGCCATTTGACATCATGATTGTACCGGCGAACAGCTCCCAAATGCCAGTAGGTAAAGAAGTTAAAGTCAACGTTTTGCTGCACCGCCAAATGGTGACAGAGCCCCAAAGTATTAACGCAGTAGTTGAAGAACTCAAAGCACCTATAGAAAATAAAATTCCCACTTAAAAATGAATAGCGATTTCAGCCGCAATCCCGTCTTGCTAATTCACGGAATCTTCAGAAAATCGGGAATTTTTCACAAAATGTCTGCCTATCTCACCCAACTCGGGTGGTCAGTCTACACCATCAACCTCTCGCCCCATTGGGGCAATGCGAGCATAGACGAATTAGCCCAACAAATAGCAGATTATATAGACAAAACCTTTGCGCCCGAACAGCATCTAGATATAGTAGGATTGAGCATGGGCGGTTTAGTAACTCGCTACTACCTGCAAAGGTTAGGCGGCATTAACCGAGTGCAGCGCTTTATTGCCATATCTTCTCCTCACAGCGGTACTTGGATGGCTTACACTCTCTGGGGAAAAGGCTGCATCCAAATGCGTCCTGGCAGTGCTTTTCTGGAAGATTTAAATCGAGATGCAGCCTTGTTGGAAAAGCTCAATTTTACTTCGATTTGGACTGATTGGGATTTCATCATCGTACCGGCTTCTAGTTCCCAAATATCTGCTGCAAAAGAAGTAAAATTGTCCGTATTCGCCCACGCCATGATGGCGAGGCATTCCAGCAGTTTAAAAGCGGTCGCTGAAGCACTTTCAGAACCATTGAAAAATCACGATTAACCGTTTGATTCATTCTTGTATTATAATGTCAAATTTTGTAGGGGCGGGTTTCACCTACAATAATTGCCTAAAACAACAATCTCGTAAACCTGCCCCCACAAGAGGCAAATCGCTACCGGATTAGATATCAAACAGCGTCCCCAACTTCAGCGTATTCGCTGCGGCCAAAAATTGCTTCAGCTTCACAGTAATACTTGAACTCCAGTATATTGTGGAAAGGGTCTTCTAAGAAGAAAGTACGGTGTTCTGTAGGCAAACCGACAAATCGCCGTCTCGGTTCTTGATAGAAATTTAAGTTATTTTGCTGGGCTTTTTTTAGCAACCCTTCCCAGTCAGCTTCGGAAGTAAAAATTAACCCGAAATGCCGGGGATAGATGCCTCGCTGAGGCGTCAAAGGTTCGTGGCTGACGTGGGCGACAATTTGATGGCCGCACAGACCCATAATCGCAGAATTAGGTGATTCGCGACCTAGTTTGCAGCCCAGCCCGTCTACATAGAACGCTTTTGTTTGGGCAATATCGGTCACGGGGAAGGCAAGATGAAATAAGACTTGGTTCATGGAGGTACTAAATGCAGAATTCAGAATTGTTCTTTAATTATTTATCTTGGTCTAATCCTTGGTTGGTGGCGATCGCCCTAAATACAGTTTTACTCGCGATCGGCACCATTGCTCCTAAAAAATTGCTCACTCCCGCCGGCCAATTTCACGGCTGGGTATTGGGCGTCCTCATCTGGGGCTGTTTGGGATGGCAAGGCTATGCTGTGGTGATGTTTTACTTTCTTGTCGGATCGGGAGTTACCAGCATCGGCAAAGCCCAAAAAGAAGCAGAAGGCATAGCCGAAAAGCGTTCCGGCGCCCGAGGTCCAGAAAATGTCTGGGGTTCGGCTTTAACCGCTACTCTTTGCGCTTTGGGAGTTTTGGCATTATCTATTTTAGGAGAGACAGGAAAGATGGCTGTTTTAGGAGAGACAGGCAAGATGCCTGTGCCACAAGATGCTATTTCCCTGTTATTGCTGGGTTACGCGGCGAGTTTTTGCACCAAACTTTCGGATACCTGCGCTAGCGAAATCGGCAAAGCTTACGGCAAGCGGACTTTTTTGATTACCAGCTTGCAGCCTGTACCTAGGGGTACCGAAGGGGCCGTAAGTTTGGAAGGAACGATCGCGGGTATTGTCGGTTCAATTCTGATTGCGCTGTTGAGTTGGGCCGTCGGTTTAATTGATTTGACAGGAATTGTTTTTTGTGTTATTGCAGCTTTTATTGCCACGAACATCGAGAGCGTGATTGGGGCGACGGTGCAATCAAAGTTTGAGTGGCTCACGAACGAGCTAGTCAATTTTTTCAATACACTCATAGGAGCGATCGCTGCGATCGTTTTAGCGGCGGCCTGGAAAGCTTTTTTAGCTTAGTTAATGCGGACGCATTTGCGACCCAATCAACCTGGTTTTTTACGATAATTCAAACGATTAATATTATGTCCGGTCGATTACCCCTAATACGGTAGGGGCAGCTTCACGAAAAATATCTGCCAACAATCTCCAATCTCAAAAACCCGACCTTTTAATCGCGGTCACTCGATCGGACACGATATAATAACACAGTATTTTTGGAAAAAAAGCCTGTGGCGCCGTCCAGGGCTATTAGCTATTAATCATTAGTCATAAGTCTCAAGCAATCAACTCATGACTAATGATTAATAGTTAATCAAACTAAGCGTCGTCTTGCGGCCCAAAAACCATTTGTAAAATCATCGTCGGTTCGCCCCGCTTGTGATAGCGATCGGCCCAATTGCGAATAATCTCATCTAATTCCTCAAGAGCTTGGTCGAGGCGTTCCGGCGGAATATCCAAAGTTTCCATAATTCGCATCACCTTCGGTTGTTTTTCCGCCCAGTCCTTCATCAGCCGGAAATATCTAGCCGTATCCTCAACCATAGTAAATGTCCGCTCTTCCTGCTCTGCGGGAGAGTAAGTAGCGCGAGTGAGGGCATAAAACGGCATTCCCCAAGGAGCATCAATGCGAGTGACTGTTCCCGAATAGATCAAGCGCCGCTTGATATGTTCTGCTAAAGCTTCGCTCAAAGGCATTCGCCTTTCTGGAGGCATATCTTCTTGCGATCGCCTGTGCAGAAACTCGATCAACTCCATAAACTGAAAAGAATTGATCAGTTGAGCGTCAGGGGGATTCGGAGGAATCTTGCCTTCGAGATATTTTTTTTCATCCGCAGTCAAGTGGTTCCCGGGAATCCGAGGGCGTCCCGGCAACCAAGGATACTGTTCCAGCCAGACATAAGGAAACTGAATCAAATATCTAGGTTCCTGGGAACCCAACATTTTCAGCAATTTTCCCTGAGTCAGAGCTTCCTGGACTTCCTCAACAATCACCTTCACCCGTTTAGGCTCAATGTGATGCAAGTGTCCAGTCATCCGCAGGTTGTTTTTTTCCTCAATATAGGTCATGTAAATAGCACACTTAGCCGCCGTTGCGGCCGCGTCTAGAAACGCCCCGTGCCTGTGCCCACTGGTTCTCATGGCGCTAAACGCCAGATATAGCATGATCTGATCCATTGCACTAGGGCTGAGGCTTTTGACCAGATCCAAAGAGTCATTTTTCATCACTATCCCCGAAATAGCCAAATTAGGAGGCATTTTGTCGTCCTCCATTAAATTATTGCGAGAGCGCCGAATCAAGCATAGCCGACTGTCGCCGGAAAGCTTGCCAGCTACCCTAATATTCAGGTTAGTTAATTTCCCTGAGGTAACAGGGGCATGGGCTTAAAGGCTATCCACACCGCATAAGTGGTTCTTATTGGTGGCCAATTTAAGTAGATTGCTGCACCCTCTGCGCTGACAGTTTACCTATATATAAGTTAGCGATCGCACGTTAATTATAGTGCAGCCGTTGAAAATTCAACCCCACCTGCGGTGGAGAGAAGGTAAATAACTTTTGCGCTCCGAGGACTTTGAGGCGAGTCCGAAGTGATAATTATTGAATAGTCATGGATGCCAAACTCGGTTTGACAAACTAAAATATGGCGGGGAGGGCGAGGGATATCGGTTAAAAAACCCAGACTATCGGAGGCTTTTGGCTAATTCCTGTTTTATTGAAGGGTTTTCAATACAAAACCGCCACCTACTAGAATCTATCTCTAGGTAGATGGCGGTTCCAGGTCTATATGCTAACATTTATCACACAAAAAGAATCTCCTAATAACTGTTCACAAAAATTGCAGTTGTCGCTTAACCTGAAAAACTAGAATCCCAGAAAATCCGATCGCGCGCTCGAATGAACGGCCAGAACCAACTCAGTTATGGTAATCGCTTGCGTCCAGTGCCATTAGAAATCTTGTAGCGGATGAGTGTAAACATTTGGCTCAGTAAAATTCCTGCGTCCGCTGCCTCTCTCAGGACCGCGCTCGCCTTTTTGTTGAGTTTGGGCTGACAACATATATTGGGCGGTAGCAGTTTCGAGCATTGGGAGTGGAGATTCAAAAGCTCGAGCGGCGCTGGCACTCAAGGTAATGCCCAACAGGCTCAGTAAAGCAATTGCAGTGTAGGTGTGCATGGGTAGTATCCGTGTCAGTGTCTATTACGTGATACGGACTTGCCCCGGTCTATCAGGATAGATATCTGTGCAATTTTCGGATCTGTGCAAAAAACCCTACCTCTTCAATTCTACCGATCCCGCCAGCAGCCAAGCACCGGCAAAATTCAGCCTACCCCATACTGTCAAAGGCTTTTCGGTTTCGCAACCTTGTAAAAATCTGTCGGTTTCCGAGTCCAAAGTCACGAGTTGCCAAGTTTGACCTGCTACAGATGCGGGACTTGTCAGCGTTAGTGTCCAGTCTTGTTCGCGCAGGCGGCGGAAAATGCCCGAAAACTCGCTGTGGGTATTTGCTGTTTTACTGCTTTGTTTCTCTACAGACAAAGGACATTCGCCGCTGGCGGGATATGCTTGAGGCCGATCGAGATAATAGCGTTGCCAGTCGAGCCAGTCCGATCGATCCCGTGTCAAATTAAATAAAGGAATAACCGCCGCACTCGCCTCGGAATCTTGCAGCAAAGCTTCTTGCAACACTCTCACGGGCAAATCCCGCGGCTGACATCCAGATTCCGCGCACAAAGCCGCCGCCATCCCCGCCGCCTGTCCGATATTCATTACCGTCGGTTGCAAGCGAGTTGCACCGTTGGCGATGTGAGAGACAGAAATATTTTTTTCGCAGACTAGCAAACCGTCTGTACTCGCAGGAATTAGCGCGCTGTAAGGAACGGTAAACGGAGTTCCCGTCCAGCGGCCGCCCCAGCGGATCGATTTGGGCTGCAAGGGAATGTCGCCACTGGTGTAGTGGTGGTCGTTGGCATAGTTGCCGATCGCAATTGTTTCACAAATGCCCTGATAATTTATCGGCAACTTCGCGACTCTTCCACCGACAACAGGCAAAATATCTTGTTCTCTGATGGTTTGTACTCCTCGCAAACGCCGGCTTTCTCGGTAGTAAGGATGCAAGGCAAAGGAAGGAAGAATGGAAGAATTTTGTTGATTTTCGATCGTGGAAATGGGGAAAATATTCTGTGCTAAGCCGTAGCGGCGGCCGAGTTGGGTTTGAATGAAACGGGCGAAACTTTGAGTGTGCCACAGACTTTCTTGCAGGAATTCTTGTTGAGATGCTTCAGATGCAATTAGTCGATCGACCCCTTCACCATAATCATTACCTCGAATCGGCCAATTAATCATCAACAATCCCCCCGGAAGCCTGCCGTAATTGAGAAATTGTTCGGGAGTGTAACCGTCCCAAGCACCAGTAAATCGATCGGGATTGTCAACAGGCGGGGCGGGAATTTCTGGCCCGGCCCCAGCTTTACCAAAATCCTGCATAATTGCCACCCAAGTCGGAGCTTGCACCGAATAGCGCTCTGTCAGAGCGTTAGAAGCAGCCGGTGCGCTGGGTTCTCCCCACTCGGCTTGGAATTCCCAACCCCAGCGGTGCCCAACTTCCCCTAAAGCCAGCAAATCTCCCAATTCCGTTGCATCCAAAGTGATTTTGGCCGAAACCGTAAAATTTGCAAACCGAACGCCAGCAATGCGAGATCCTTCCCTTACCACATCTTGAGCTTTTTGTCCACAAATCCACTGTAAGTTCGGCAAACATTTAACCCAATCAGCGAAAATTTCAGCACCGGTGCGGGGATCGTAAGTAAAAAAACTGACCCAACCCCAATCCAAACCTCCCGGCTGTCGCTGCTGGAGTTCCCGGAGAAACGCGCCCCACAAACCGGTTTGAAAAGCTGCTAATTCATTGCCATCGGGGGCACAAACGCCAGCCGAAGTCAGCATTCCTCCCAGCCAGGGGAATTCGCTTACTAAAATAGTTTTGGCACCTCGGCGGGCTGCTTGCACCGCAGCAGCGGTGCCGCCGGTGCCGCCACCGACTACCAAAACATCTGCTTTTAAGACCGAAGACATGGGCAATAGCATTTTAGATTTTAGATTTTAGATTGCGAAAGGCTCAGTAAGGCGATCGGTTCGCTAGGGATAGATGTTCGGTGTTTGCGATCGCGCAGTGAATTTTACTGTATAAATACTTGACAAATAATAAATCGGGAATTATACAGCGATCGCACAATTTTGTGACTAAATGACCCCAGGAGCGATCGCAACTTTTGATTTCTCACTTTTTGCCCGCAAATATTGCTAATATGACACCGCGAATAACGATAATAGAAAAAAGGGAACTGCATCTATAAAGTTTTACGTCTTAATAATTTCCCAGTTACTAATTAACGGCTGAAAATGGAAAAAGGTTTTATTTTGTGGTTCACCGGGCTGAGCGGTTCCGGCAAGACAACTATCACCAAAGCTCTCGAACCCGAACTGAAGGCAAGAGGTTGCAAAGTTGAAATATTGGATGGAGATGTCGTTCGCACCAACTTGTCAAAAGGTTTGGGATTTAGCCGAGAAGACCGAGATACTAATATTCGGCGGATTGGGTTTGTCGCCAACTTGCTGAGTCGCAATGGAGTTGTGGCAATTACCGCAGCTATTAGCCCCTACAGAGCAATTCGCGACGAAATTAGAGCAATCGAGCCAAATTTTGTGGAAGTATATGTCAGAGCGCCGTTAGAAGTGTGCGAAGTTCGCGATGTCAAGGGGCTGTACGCTAAGGCGAGAGCCGGAGAAATTAAGGGTTTTACGGGAATTGACGATCCTTATGAAGAACCGCTCAATCCTGAAATTATTTGTTACACAGAGCGAGAAAATGTGGAAGAGAGTGTTAAAAAAGTTCTGAGCAAGTTAGAAGAGTTGGGTTACATTTGATGGTGGCGGGGTAGGAAGCGGATAAGGGCAAAAGGCGATGGCGAGCAAAAACTATTCAAAATTCAATACTGTCAAAGGTTTTACGGTCAAATTTTTAACAGTTTCAGCGCTGGCTGCGGGTTCATCTCCGGCGATTGGCCAGTTTTTGCCTCCTCCTCCTCCTCCAGGCTCTTCTGTTCCCGTACCCGTGCCCGAAGTGCCAGGATTTCCGGCGGTTCCGGCAAGTGCACCTTCAAGTGTACGATCGGAAGTCTACACTTTAGGCGCGGGCGATCGCATTCAAATGGACATCTTCAACGTCCCGGAATACAGCGGCCCCAACGGTCAACACCAAGTACAGGCCGACGGTTCCCTGAGTTTGCCCTTAGTTGGCAGCGTTTCGGTGTACGGGATGACCTTAGAACAAGCTTCTAATGCAGTTAAAGAGCGATACGGCAAATACCTCAAACGTCCTTGGATTACGCTGAAATTGCTGGCACCGCGTCCTTTGCAAATTGCGATCGCGGGCGAAATCAACCGCCCCGGAGCCTATACAATATCCTCAGCAGCAGGCCCCGGAGGCACAGCAGAGCAAATGGGAACTCAAATGCCAACGATATCGCGGGCTCTGCGAATGGCCGGCGGAATTACCCAGTCAGCAGACGTGCGGCAAATCAAAATCCGCCGCCCTCAGCGCAACGCACCGGAACAAATTATTAGTGTGGATTTGTGGGAATTATTGCAAAACGGCGATTTGCGGGCCGATATGACTTTGCGCGACGGCGATACTATATTTATTCCCACTGTAACTAGCCTCAACCGCCAAGAAGCACCGACTTTAGCCGTAGCTAACATTACCGGCCAAAGCACTCAACCAATTAATATTGCTGTGGTGGGCGAAGTAACTCGCCCCGGTACTTATACTTTGGCAAAAGAGGCTCAAAGTAGGGTACAAGAGAATGAAATGGGTGAAAATTCTGGTTTGTTTGCTGCTAGCGAAACAAACGGCGGGGAAACTATTTTGCAGCAAACTGTAACGAGGGCAATTAAAATGGCGGGCGGCATTACGCCGGTAGCTGATATCAGAAACATACAAGTTCGCCGCCTGACGCGGGCGGGTACAGAACAAATTATTAATGTGAATTTGTGGCAACTTTTGGAAGCAGCAGATGTATCCCAAGATTTAGCCCTGCAACAGGGAGATACGGTAATCGTTCCCAAAGCCGAAAACCTCGATGCCACCCAAGACGAACAAGTTGCTAATTCTAATTTTTCACCGGATACGATTAAGGTCAACATTGTGGGAGAAGTCGTGAAACCGGGAGCGATTGCGGTGGTGCCCAACACTACTTTAAATCAAGCGCTGGTAGCAGCGGGAGGTTTTAATAAAGCGCGGGCTCAAATGGATTCGGTGGATTTAATTCGCCTCAATCCTAACGGCACAGTTTCCCAGCTAACTGTTAAGGTTAATTTTTCTGCAACTGCCAATGAAGAAACTAATCCCAAACTGAAAAATAATGATGTAATTATGGTAAGGCGATCGGGTCGCGCTACGTTCTCGGATAATGTAGGCGGCACTCTCGCGCCTCTCAGCCCGCTGTTAGGAATATTTCGGTTGTTCGATATTTTTCGGTGATTTGAATAGACTGGCATTAAGTCCTCAGAAACCCGCTTTCTATAAATAAAAAATTGCGGTTTGGTAATGAAATATCTCGGAATCAACCGATTTGCTGAAACTGCCACCAATACAGACGTTTAAACTAATAAGTTGTAGAAATCAAATGAAACCAGGAAAAAAATCTCAATTAGCACTTTTTAATAATCATAAAAAAGCGGCCGATCTGCAAGAAATGTCTTCCGTGCTTTATGAAGAAAATCAATTTTTAGGCAGGCAAAAAACAGAGGAAGAAGAGTTAAGTTTTTGGGAAGTTTGCCGCAGTCGCTCCATCTTAGTCATCGGCGTAGCAGCGGCAGTGACCACCGGGGTTTTTGCCTGGACGCTGAATCAAAAAAGTGAGTACGAAGGGCGTTTTCAATTATTAATAGAACCCGCTGTTACGCAAAATACTTTAGCAAAAATCTACTCGGGCGAGCTGAAACTGCAACCAGCGACCCCCGCGCCGGCGGCGACAGAAAAGCCAGATTTTGACTACGAATCGCAAATACAAGTTTTGCAAAGCCCGCAAGTGATGTCGCCGATTATTAAAGAGTTGCAGGCTAAATATCCCGAAATAAATTACAATTACCTTTTGAATGAAAAAGCCGATAATTTGCCGTTTTCTCAGCAAACCAGGCTGTCAATTAATCGCTTCAAAAATACCAAGATTATTGAAGTTAGATATCGGGATTACGATCCCAAAAAAATTCAGTTTGTTTTGGGGAAAGTTGCGCTAGGATACCGCAACTACAGCGTGCAAGATACCAGAACTCAAATTAGTCAGACTCTGGATTTTGTGAAATCGCAAATTCCCAACCAGCGAAAGCGCCAACAAGCTCTGCAAACAGAAATTCAAAAATTGCGGCAGCAGTACAATTTTATCGACCCGCAAATTCAAACTCAACAACTCGCACAGCAAATCAGCCAACTTCAAACGCAAAGATTGGACGCACAAACGCAGCTCAATCAGCAGAGATTGCTCTATTCCAATCTGCAAAATCAGCTCGGACTCAACCAGCAGCAAGCGCTGATGGCATCTGCTTTGAGTCAAGCTCCCCGCTATCAAGGGATGCTGACTCAATTGCAGCAATTAGAAGGGCAAATTGCTATTAACTCGGCTACATTTACAGACCAAACTCCGCAAATGCAATTGTTGCGAGAACAGCGCAAGAACCTGATTCCGTTGTTGAAGAAAGAAGCCCAAGAGGTTCTGGGAACTGATTTAGGTAAGGTAAATTCGCAAGTGCTGGCTTTTCAAGATCCGGTGCGGATTAAGTTAATCGAGCAGTTTATCGGTACTGCTAATTTAATTCAGGTACTGGGCGTGCGGAATCAAGTTTTGGAACAAGCTGCTAAGCAGTTGAATCAATACTCTCAAGGATTCCCAGTGATTTTGCGGCGCTATTCCGATTTGCAGCGCGAATTGGATTTGACTAACAATACGCTGAATAGTTTGGTGGCAAAACAGCAAGCTTTGCAGCTTGAAGCTGTGGGCAAACAAGAGGTGGCTTGGGAAGTTATTGCTAAGCCGGAAATTCCGCGCTACAAAAATGGCGAGTTGATGGCTGTTGCTCCGATTATGCCTTTGAATTTGGCTTTAGGGGGAGTGGCTGGTTTGTTGTTTGGTATGCTGGCGGCGCAGTTGGCGGAACGGTTTAAGAATAAAACGGTGTTTCACACTCCGGAGGATGTCAAACATTCGATTCGGCTGCCTTTGTTGGGGGTGATTCCTGCTAGCGATAAAATTTTGAGACTTCCTCCTGCTGAGACAAGTCCGGTGGATGTGGCAAGTTCGCCGGTGCCGACGGATGCTTTTCAAGAAGCTTTTCGATCGCTCAATGCTAATATTCGCTTATTAAACGTTGATACTCCGATCAATTCTTGCGTAATTACTTCTTGTCAAGTAGCTGACGGTAAGTCTACTGTGGCAGTAAATCTGGCACGGGCGGCGGCTGCAATGGGCCAGCGAGTGCTGTTGGTGGATGCGGATTTACGGCGGCCGCAGGTGCACGAAATGCTTGGTTTACCGAATTGGCAAGGCTTGCACAATGCGATCGCGGATGATGTGGATGTGGAACAGTTGATTTTGCGATCGCCCCGCGATGAAAATTTGTTTGTGTTAACTTCCGGCCCGGTTCCTCCCGATCCCACAAAGGTGCTTTCTTCCCGAAAAATGCCTCATTTAATGGCAGCTTTGTCAAGTCATTTTGACTTAGTTATTTACGATACTCCACCGCTTTTGGGTTTGGCGGATGCGAATTTGTTGGCGGCTCACACTAACGGATTGATGCTGGTAGTGGGGCTGTATCAGACTGAGCGGGAGGCGCTGTTGTTGGCTTTTGAAGATTTAAAAATGGCGGGAATTCCGCTGTTAGGAATGGTGGCGAATAACGACAAAAGCAGCAGGTATTACTATCAGTCTTACGTGCAGGATTACATTCAGGAAAAATCTGTTTGAGGGAGAGAAATTGAGAAATGTGTAGTGGAACAGGCCGTCTGGTCTGTTATTGAGAATGCAAGGCGGGCGGGACACCCGACAAGATATTTCATCCATCTTGTACCATTAGGATCGCGAATTAAATAATTTACACTCTTGAAAGTGGGGAGTAGGGGTTGGGCCGGCGTCCCGCCCTTTCTGGACGGGCGGGGCGCCCATCCCACAAAAACTATCAGGCATTGTAAGTTATTTAATCCTCATTTCTTAATTGTGAATAAAGCTGTCAGGGCGGGCGGGACGCCCCACAAAAACATTTAACTTTTATGGAACAGGCCGTCGAACCTGTTCTTGAGATTTGTGCGTGATTTCAGAAAGACAAATTTTCTTAAGATTTGCGATCGAGACTCTGGACTATAATTAAAAGTAGAGAAATTTAAACAAATCGCGGCACTTGCAAATTTGCAAGACCTGAAAGAAAACGTGGCGGGTAAATTCCTATTTTGTAATACCTTGATACAACTCCCTGCCTAGGCTGAAAACTAGCAGGGAGTTTTGTGTTTTTCACACAGGAGATGAACAATGGCTATTGCTACTATCAACCCAGCAACGGGAGAAACGCTGAAAACTTTCGAGCCGATCGCGGATGAGGCAATAGAAGCTAAGCTGGAATTAGCACAGCAAGCTTTTAAAAAATACCGCCAACTGCCTTTTGAACAGAGAGCTCTGTGGATGCAGAAAGCTGCGGATATCTTGGAGCGCGATCGCGAAATTTACGCTGAAATGATGACCCTGGAAATGGGCAAAACCCTCAAATCTGCGATCGGCGAAGTGGAAAAATGCGCCTTAGTTTGTCGGTATTACGCCAAAAATGCCGCTCAATTTATGGCAGACGTACCGGCAGCCACCGACGCTAGCAGCAGCTTTGTCCGCTACCAACCGCTGGGCCCTATTTTAGCCGTTATGCCGTGGAATTTCCCATTTTGGCAAGTTTTTCGGTTTGCGGCGCCGGCGCTGATGGCGGGCAATGTGGGCTTGCTCAAACACGCTTCCAACGTGCCTCAGTGCGCTTTGAAAATCGAAGAAATTTTTACGCTTGCTGGCTTTCCCGAAGGAGTTTTTCAAACTTTGTTAGTCGGCGCCGACAAAGTAGCCGATATCGTTGCGGACGATCGTATAAAAGCAGCAACTCTCACCGGTAGCGAAGCAGCGGGTGAAAGTTTGGCAGCAAATGCGGGCAAAAATTTGAAAAAAGTAGTGCTGGAATTGGGAGGAAGCGACCCATTTATTGTGATGCCCAGCGCCGATATAGCAGCAGCTTTATCAACTGCTGTGACATCGCGGATGCTGAATAACGGTCAATCTTGTATAGGCGCAAAACGCTTTATTTTAGCTGAAGAAATCGCCGACGAATTTATCACAGGATTTGTCGAAAAATTCAAGCTATTAAAAGTAGGCGATCCGATGTTGCCCGAAACCGATATCGGCCCTTTGGCTACCCCCACAATTCTCAAAGACTTGGACAATCAAGTGCAAGCTTGCATCCAATCGGGAGCAAAACTTCTAACAGGCGGCCGCCCACTGTCTGAGAAAGCAGGCAATTTCTACTTGCCAACTATTCTGGCAGACATTCCTCCGGATGCTGCGGCGCGTCAAGAAGAGTTTTTCGGCCCGGTAGCTTTATTATTCCGAGTTGCAGGCATCGATGAGGCGATCGCCCTCGCAAACAGCACATCTTTTGGCTTGGGTGCGGCAGCTTGGACGACAGTAAATTCAGAGAGCGATCGCTTTATTTCCGAACTAGAGGCCGGCGCGGTATTCATCAACGGTTTAGTAAAATCCGACCCGAGATTGCCCTTCGGCGGCATCAAACGCTCCGGTTACGGACGCGAATTGAGCATCCAAGGAATTCACGAATTTGTTAACATTAAAACAGTGTGGGTAAAATAAGCGCGCACTCAGTCAACTTCTGGCAAAACTCTAAATTCATCCGCGTTTGTCGGCGGTTATCAATTAAAAATTAGTATTTTTACGAGAAGTTGACGAAGACAAAAATACCCACTTACCGAGGAAAAAACGGAAATGAACACTGCTCAACTTTTGGTCAAATGTTTAGAAAATGAAGGCGTAGAATACGTCTTCGGACTTCCCGGAGAAGAAAATTTAGAAGTTCTAGAAGCCCTGAGAAACTCTTCAATTAAATTTATTACTACTCGCCACGAACAAGGCGCAGCTTTCATGGCCGACGTTTACGGCCGTCTCACCGGCAAAGCCGGCGTTTGCTTGTCCACCTTGGGCCCCGGCGCAACTAACTTAATGACAGGAGTTGCTGACGCCAACTTAGACGGCGCTCCTTTAATAGCAATTACCGGACAAGTCGGCACGGACAGAATGCACATAGAATCGCACCAATATTTAGATTTGGTTGCCATGTTTGCGCCAGTTACTAAGTGGAACGCTCAAATTGTCAGACCCAGTACGACGCCAGAAATTGTCCGCAAAGCCTTTAAAGTAGCTCAAAGTGAAAAGCCCGGTGCAGTTCACATTGACTTGCCTGAAAACATCGCAGCAATGGTTGTTGAAGGAAATCCGCTCGGCAAAGACAACCGCGAAAAAACTTTTGGCGCTTACCAAAGTCTGAATAAAGCTGCTGTGGCAATTTCCAAGGCAAAAAGTCCTTTACTTCTAGTAGGAAATGGCACGATTCGGGCTAATGCCAGCGATGCTTTGACAGAATTTGCGACTCGATTAAATATCCCTGTAGCTAATACTTTTATGGGCAAAGGTGTGATTCCTTACACTCATCCTTTGGCACTTTGGACGACGGGATTGCAAAAACGGGATTACATTAGCTGTGCTTTTGAAGAAACGGATTTAGTTATTGCTGTTGGCTACGATTTGATTGAATATTCCCCGAAAAAGTGGAATCCAGACGGCAAAATTCCGATTATTCACATTGGAGCTCTGCCAGCCGAAATTGATAGCAGTTATATTCCTCTTGTAGAAGTTGTGGGGGATATTTCTGATTCGCTAAATGAAATTTTGCAGCGTGCAGATCGCATGGAGAAAACCGATCCTTTTGCTAAGCAATTGCGGGCGGACATTCGCGCTGGGTACGAACAATATGCAGCCGACGACGGTTTCCCGATCAAGCCGCAAAAAATTATTTACGATTTGCGGCAAGTAATGGGCCCGGAAGATATTGTCATATCTGATGTGGGAGCTCACAAAATGTGGATCGCGCGGCACTATCACTGCGATCGCCCAAATACCTGTTTAATCTCCAACGGATTTGCGGCGATGGGAATTGCGATTCCCGGTGCGGTGGCAGCAAAACTCGTTTATCCCGATCGCAAAGTAGTAGCAGCCACTGGAGACGGCGGCTTTATGATGAATTGTCAAGAGTTAGAAACTGCTTTGCGCGTCGGCACTAATTTTGTTACTCTCATATTTAATGACGGCGGTTACGGCTTAATTGAATGGAAGCAGGAAGATTATTTCGGTCATTCAGATTTCATCAAGTTTGGCAATCCCGACTTTGTAAAATTTGCCGAAAGTATGGGTTTAAAAGGCTATCGAGTTGAATCTACAAGTGATTTAATTCCCATCCTCAAAGAAGCCCTTGCTCAAGATGTTCCTTGCGTGATTGACTGTCCGGTTGACTACCGGGAAAATGCGCGTTTCAGTCAATTATCTGGGGATATGAGTTGCAATTTGTAAGCGTAGCCAGAAATCAGGAAACGGCCATGCCGTTTCCCTACGATTAATCTGGGGATGGTTAGATTCTTAAACTGGGGGGAATGATTGTTTTGGGGTAGGGAAATGGCATTGCGGTTTCCTCCATCGCCGTCTTGTTCATGCTTATACCGATCGCCCTTAAATCCGGCTTTGTGACAAATTGCGACGTAAGGGCGATCGCGCTTTTTCAACATCAAGTATTCGGATTAGCTGTTGCCTTAGTGATGTACTGGATAATCGCGTCAAAATCCTTACGGATTTCTGCCAGTTTTTGAACCCAAGTATTAGAAGCAGAAATCGCTTCCTCTTCCTTCTGACGAGCGGCTGCAATTTGCTTCTCAATCTCTCCGTAAACCTGTTGTTCAAATTCAAAGAGCTGTATTTCAATTTGATTTTCCAAGTCTTTTGCTATTGATTGAAATTGACTCGTAATATCGCGACGGACATCAGACATTTGCCTTTCTCGCTCATGTTCTTGTCGCATTTGTAAAATATCTACTCCTACCGAAACAAGTGCTAGAGCCGGCCCCAGGAATTTAGCAGCATTGCCGATGTTTTTGGCCATACCAACCGCCTGCCAAGGCTTAAACTTAAAGCCGACAAATTTTCCCACAGTCACAACACCTTGATGTAGACCGCTTCCTGCTACATCTATAGAACGTAGGAATCCTTGTTCAGCAGCGGTTTTTGCAAAACTCCTCGATGCCAAAGTGGTCAGCTTCACCCCGGCCGTCTCACCAATGCTTTTAAGCAAGTTAACTTGGCTTTTTAATCGCTCCACATCCATACCAGCCCCCAGATTTTGGGCTGATATATTTTGATTTTTATCTAGGCAAGCAACAAAACTCTTGACTAGATCACCTTCTAGCACTTTTTCAACCTCCTGCCGGATATCCTTGACTGCTACATTAACAACTTCTTGTAGTTTGGTTTCTGCTTTCTCATAGTGCTTCTGGACATTCAGTTCAGCTTGTTTATTCAGCCTTTCAAAATTCTGATCGCCTATTGCTGCGGCAAGAGTGTTGCCTTCGCTAGCAACTCCTGAAGACATCTCCAGGGCTATATTTTTAACCTTGGTTCGCAGGCGATCGCGCTCTTTACGCACTGTGCGAGATAATCGTGTCAGCAATTCAAAAAAAGCAGAGTCTTCGCTAGAGTTGCGAGTAAAGCTCAACTGAGCATCATCAACACAGCTTAGAGCAATTCGGACGGGTGTATCAAAACGAGCAAGGGAGCTTCGACGCTCTACAAACTGATTGAGAGCATCAATAAAAGTTGGAAATCGGCTGATTTCCGTCAGAAAATCATCTTTATCATCAATGCCTTCACAGTAGTCTTTGGCATCGATAAAGCAGATCGGAAATTCATCAAGACTGTAAGGCTTCAGTGCCTCCGCAAGACTTGTGCGGTAGTTGGCAATTTTTTGCTCTTCTTCTCCTGCTTCATCAGACATTTTATTGATGACCAACATCATTTTCCAGCGATAGCCTTTTTCATAGGCTAACTTCTTGAAATTCTCTGCTGTCAGTGAGTCAAAGAGCATATAGGTGAGGCAGAAAACCAGCAAGTCTGATTTGTTGATTGCCTCATAAGTAATCTCATCGTGATCTTGGCGGTCTGTAAAAAGTCCAGGCGTATCAATTAGCTTGATGCCGTTCCAGTCATAATTGGTAGTTTTATCAGTAGCAATATCAGCATCAATACGGATATCGCGCCGTCCTGTCAATGCAGAAATGATGGTTGATTTACCTGCACTGTACTGACCAACAAAAGCTACCCCGAGAATCCCCTGCTCTCGATACTCTTTTAATTCATCTCGCACTTTTTTGCGGATAGCTGTTAGTTCGGCTGTGTTTCCATGAGCCAGTAAATTGTCAAACTTTACTAGCGTCTTCTTGAAATAAGCACCAACATCGGCAGCTTTAAAGTTGGGGTTGTTCTGAGTCATGGTAGTTTAGTCCTTAATTTGGGAGATTTGAGATTGCTAAAGGAAATATCCTCTTGAAGGATGTGTTTGATATCGTCTAGTGATTTTAGTGGTTGTACTTGGGATTTTGTTACAATCTTCATACTACGTCCGAAATCTCGTTCAACTTTATAAATAGTTTGCTTGATACCTTGAACAGTCAAGGGTTCCTGTTGTTCAGTAGACCAGTCAATGATTCGCTTGGCATAAGCACGATTTAGATAACTTGCTGTATCTGATAACTTGTGTTTTGCTTCTTCAAGCTGAGTCGCGATCGCCTCTAGTCCTCCAATCAATTCTTCAAAATAGATGTTGATGTTTGTGGTAACAGAATCAGAATACTTACCAAAGTCACTCTGAGCCTGCTGTAGAGTATTTTGCCTCTGAGTGTTGAGCTGAGTTTCCAATGAAGTAGAGATATTTATAACAGCCTCACGGCGCTTTTCATCCTTGGATTTGAAAAGTTCTGTCATCATGCTAAAAATAGCCGTTACAATGCCTATAGCGAGACCAACAGGAGGGGCAACGAATAACCCTATAACAGTTCCTGCTATCCCTAGAATGCTTCCACCAATTCGCACAAAATCTCGAAAATTGTTTGAATCTTGCTCCGTAAAGCTGAAATTGCCGATCTCAAGCTGAGATATTAGCTGTAATTCATTTCCTAATTCCTCAAGAACTTCCTGAACTTCCTGATTGAATTTCCTGCTAGTCTCTTGATAAGCTATTTTTAAACGATCTTCAAATCGAAGTGCTTTTAGTTTTTGTTCCCATCCCAGCTTCATCGCAATTTCATTAGAGTTCCAATGGTCTTCGGCAAAGGATGGTATAGCATTGATAGTATCTTGAAAAATGCTATCTATTTGTTGCCATAAAGAGTCTTTCGTATCCTTAGCTGCTTTTCGGATGTCCTTTTGGATTTCCTCGCGTTTATTTTTCAGTGTCTCTGTCAATTTTTCATAGACTAAAGCTTGTTGATTCACCCATTTATTAGGATGATCGATTGCACCTACGGTAGAACCAAGCAGAGTTTGAGAGCGACGAATTGCCCCATGATTAACCAGAGATACACGGATTGAATCCAGAAATTTCTCCATCCGGCTTGCTTTAAAAAGCTCCTGTTTCTTCTTTGCGTGTTCTGGTTCACGGGAAAGCTGCGCCGCTAACAGCATCACAGGAATAATATCCAAGTAGTCATTAGCATAATGCTGTTTAGCGTAACGGCGGATACGTTTAATGTGCCCACCAATACCGCTTTGACCCTCCATAACAAACTCTTTATCTGGGTTCTGTAAGAAATGCTCCAACCGTCGAGGATCGCTCAGATTTTTCTTGATATTCAGCAGAATAATTAGTGGCTTAGCTTTTTCCTTCAATAATCGTAAGAAAGCAAACTCACTTTCTTGGATACTGTCATTTGTCACCACATAACAAATCACATCTGACTCGTCGATAATACTTTTAGCAATTTCTTCATCACTTTTGCCACCCGGAGCGCCAATCCCAGGAGTATCAATGATGCGGATATTCTTCCACTCACACACCCGATTCAACCTAGTTGTGCGCTGCTTGCCTACACCGATCGCATCCCATCCATCATCTGTAACTATGGCATGAAGAGTGCTTTTTCCCGCCTTAGTTCTGCCCATAAAAGTGATGCTGAAATGATTGAGAGCGCGTTCCTTGGCACGAAGTGACTCCCGCACGTTCTCTATTTCTTTAATAATCTCGGCACTCAGAGAGTTTCTAGTATCCTCAAGTTGCTTGGCGACTTCCTTAGCAGTGGTAGCTTGACCTTTACTACCTGTTTTATGTTTGATGTCTTCGATAGCCACTTTAATATTTTTTTCCAACTTGGAAAGAGCTTTATCAGCACTTTCAAGCGCCCCTTCAGCAAATTTGTAATCTTCATCGGCGATGACTGCACACTGACGAATTGCCTCGTCATATTCTGGCCCCGTTAACAGGATTTCCCGTCGTAGTTGCTCGACTTTTTGCTCGCTCCCAGTGAGCTTTGCTAAATTATCCACCAATGCGCGTGAAAGGAGAGAATCAGCCCCTGCAAGGAAACGCGCACCGAAAGAGACTTTCTGTTTTTGGTTGTGTTCGCCTATGAATCGGGTATCAGTGAAGGCTCCTGCTTCTGCCAACTGTCGCTGTACTTCTCCCGTTGGCCAGTTCCAAATCCTTGCTACTTGTTCGGCCATCTCCCGCTCTAATACCGAACAGAAACCGTCAACATAGGCGATCGCCAACATTTGCGACATGGCCTCACTTTGCTCACCGGGCGACACTTTCGCAGCTAAATCCTCTACAGAAAGCTGACTTTCTTCTTGAGCTAGAATTTTTTCCATCTCAGCGAGAGTGCGCTCAGAAGCGCCGATCTGCGTTGCTAGTTCGCGTAGTGCTTTCGACTCTTCACTGTGAATCTGCTGATCCGCACATACCATGTGCGTGACTAATAGGAATGGGTAGTCTAGGTGTTCCGGGGTTGTTGAGCTTAGGTCAGACATTTTAACTTACTCAATATTTGGATTGGTCACTGATTAAGGCAATAGACTGGCACTCTCGACAGATGTTATGGCCGAAAAAACGATTTTAAATGCTAGTTCCCATTTCATATATTTTGCGTTTTTTTGTATACAATATAACTGAATTATTTTTTGGCTGATTGTTGGTTTATCTGTTTTTTGTCTTAAGTATAAATTGTTTCCTAATATTTAAAGGTATTAATAATAAAATAAAACTGTTAAAACACAGTGGATTAGGTATGATAATTTTTCCTAAGTTTGAAATGCGAGCTTTGCTTTTTTGGCATTTTTATATCATATTTAGCATCGTAATTACGGAAAAAGCGCTGTGCCTGTATCAGCCGCCCAGCAAGAAGTTCAGATGCTATATCAAACCAATCAGACAGCAGAAATTACGGATCGGGTAAAGCTAGAGGAGTTAACCGGGACAGTCTACGATCGCATAAATCAGACTTGGCAAACTAGCCCTACCTTCACTCAAAATATAGTCTATAGGGTCAGCGTCAGTCAAGAGGGGGCGATCGACAATTTCGATCCCCTCAATCAACCAGCCAAGGATTACACCCAAAAAACTCCTTTGCCACATCTGCTCAAATCTGCCGAGACTAGCAACAGCAACAGTGCAGCACCAGTCGCTAAGTTTACTGTAGTATTTGCTCCTACTCGAACCTTAGAAGTTAACCCCTAACTCACATACAACACCTATCAGGTAAGGTAGACAGTGCGACTTACTTTTACTTTTTAACTTAAATGTGATAATATAAGCAGCGGCCTGTAAGGTATTCTACATCTAAAACTACAAATGAAAGAACTTGACGAGAAAAAAACCCAAGAACTGCTATGCACCATCATGGAATGGGAACTAGCAGGAGTCGTGCGCTACACCCATTATGCACTCATGGTGACAGGGCCAAACCGGATTCCCATCGTACAGTTTTTTAAAGCACAAGCAACCGAATCCCTACTCCACGCCCAACAAGCCGGAGAAATTTTAACAGGTTTAGAAGGGCATCCCACCCAAAAAATTGCTACGATCGAAGAAACCTACAAACACTCGGTAAAAGACCTTTTGGAAGAAAGTCTAAATCACGAAAAAAAAGCGCTCAAAAAGTATAAATCTTTACTTGAAGTAGTGACCAACGCCAGCGTTTATCTGGAAGAATATGCCCGCAGTTTGATTGGACAAGAAGAATTGCACCAAGTAGAACTAAAAAAAATGCTGCGGGATTTTAGTTAAGGGAAGTAATACTCCGCCGTCCTTAATTTATTAGTCCTTAGTTACTCCCGAACCGTCTTAAGAATACCTGCTCCTTCTCTTTTTTCTATTCCTTTGCGACAAGAGCGCTAACGCGCCGCTCTGCGTAACGCGACGAAAGCGGTTCAATAATTTGATATTTGGCTAGCGCTCAAATAAAAGTTGCTAAGGACTTAAGGACTAACTACAAATTAGCAGTTATCAAAAAATGAACTTTAGTGAAGCCATCCCAACTTTTGTAATTACCCTCCGCGAAGGCGTTGAAGCCGCCTTAGTCGTAGGAATTGTCCTAGCTTGCTTAAAAAAATCAGAGCAAAGTCACCTCAATTCTTGGGTTTATACAGGTATCGCAGCCGGCATTGCTGCTAGCGCTTGTGTAGCTGCATTATTCAATCAGTTGTTCGACGCGCTCTCAACATCAAATCAGCCTTACGCACCAGTAATTAAGCAACTGTTTGAAGGTTCTCTGGGAATTGTTGCCATAGCAATGCTAAGCTGGATGCTAATTTGGATGACTCAGCAAGCGCGCTTTCTCAAAGCAGAAGTTGAAGGAGCAGTTACAGCAGCTTTGACAGAAAATACCAATGCCGGGTGGGGCATATTTGGCTTAATTTTTATTGCGGTACTGCGCGAAGGTTTTGAAACAGTTATATTTGTCAGCGCTCAGTTTCAACAAGGTTTGAGTCCCGCTTTGGGAGCTTTGGGCGGCTTGACTGGGGCGGCAATCATTGGCGCGCTACTATTCAAGTGGGGTGTCAAAATTGATCTCCGTCAGTTTTTCAAGTTTATGGGGATTTTGTTGCTGCTAATTGTAGCCGGTTTAGCAGTATCTGCACTCAAACATTTTGACCAAGCCGCTGCCATTTTGTCGCAGATGGATAGCAAGTATGCAGCGATTTGTGTTTATTTCGATCGCTCTGCAGACATCCACTCTTGTATTTTAGGGCCGATGGTGTGGAATGCAGCGGCAATTTTGCCCGATCGCCAATTTCCGGGAATCGTTCTTAAATCACTATTTGGATACAGAGATCGACTCTATCTTTTGCAAGCTGTTGGTTATATACTATTCTTAGTAACAGTCGGCGGTATTTACTTCCAAAAATTAGGCGGTAAGACAACTGTTCCGAGCAAAAATCCTCAGTCTTTCCAAGAGCCAACTAGCTAGTTTTCAGTATCTGTGCAGGCATTTTCTAGGCAGTTTCTCGATAGTTATATGCCAGATGCTACGGAGATCGCAAAATTTGCTTGACTTGGCAAAATTTGACCCAAAATTTTAGGGTTTTGAGATTGACTTTCCCTATCAGAGATGATAAGATTTAATTATCGAAATATGATACTTTAAAAATCATTAATCATATTCCAAGTATTAAACTGTACAGTCAAAAGTTAAAAAAAGCAAGCGCCAACAGTCAAAAATTTTTTTATCTAATTTTATCTAAATTTAACAAATAGGTTAAAAAGTTTTATAATTTTTACGTGATTGACGGTCGGAAACCTTGAACTCAAAGGAAAACACTATGTCAGGTCGCGGAGACAAAGCAAGCTTGATGGCGAAACAGCTCGATCGGCTAATTTGCCAGCAAACGACGGCGAGTTGGCTCTAAAATCTCAAATGGAATGACAGTCGCCACCTGTGAAAGCTCGTGCATCCTGCTAAAGCTCAAGCGGCCGATCGCGATCGCATCAACCCCAGACCAGATTTATGGCAAACACCTTTCTAATAAGGTCTCCTAGCCCTTATAATTAGTACAATAATATTTACATACCTCACAAAGTTCTTAATGAAGCTTAAAATTAAAAAATTGTTCGTTAAAGTTACCTGGAAGCCCCAGAAGGCTGTAGCCTCCACCATCTGGTTAGCGGTGAGATAAATAATGATGCCCCGGATACTTGTTATTGATGATGACGCGGCGATCGCCGAACTCGTAGCCGTCAACCTAGAAATGGCTGGCTACGAAGTCACCCAAGCTGAAGACGGCATCAAAGGTCAGGCACTAGCCATACAACTGCTTCCCGACCTGATCGTGCTAGATCTGATGCTGCCTAGAGTAGACGGATTCACCGTATGTCAGCGGTTGCGGCGCGACGATCGCACAGCCGACATTCCCGTCTTGATGTTGACAGCCTTAAGTCAAACCCAAGACAAAGTAGAAGGCTTCAACTCCGGCGCGGACGACTACCTGACTAAACCCTTTGAACTAGAAGAGATGCTAGCGCGAGTGCGAGCCCTGCTGAGGCGCACAGACCGCATCCCCCAAGCTGCCAAACACTCAGAAATCCTGAATTACGGCCCGCTGACCCTTGTCCCCGAAAGGTTTGAAGCTGTTTGGTACGTTCAGACAGTCAAACTGACCCACCTAGAGTTCGAGTTGCTCCACTGCTTGCTCCAGCGCCACGGTCAAACAGTCTCTCCCAGCGAAATTCTCAAAGAAGTCTGGGGTTACGACCCCGACGACGACATCGAAACAATTCGCGTACACATCAGACACCTAAGAACCAAGATGGAACCCGATCCCCGCCACCCTCGGTACATAAAAACCGTATACGGGGCCGGCTATTGTCTGGAATTACCAAGCAACGAGCAAGTAGCCGAAGAAACCAAATCCTCTGCTTGAACTAGCACGCCAGATACAATAAGGAACTAAAAATCTAGCTAAACAAGCCTGAGAGCATTTGCTCTCAGGCTTTTGATTTGAAATGTCCAGGCCACTCAAGGGCAGCACTTTAATAAAATACTTTATCAATAAATCTATAAATATTTACTGACTGTCAACCTAGACGAGTAATAAAGCTTGTGGGAGCCGATCGCTCAAAACCCCCTCAAAAATTAGCTGTAAGCTCTTTTGGGCGAGTGGTTTACATATTTTTACAAAAAATAATGAAAAAAATTATCAAAAAGACTTGACTAAGCAAGCAAAATTGTTGATTATCTATATCAATAAGCTGCACGAGCTTAAGACTCAACTGACATCTTTCTCAAGAGGTAACTCGCCGTGACAAGCATGGCCAAAAAATCCTTCCCAGCCGAAGGAGAAACCTTTCCCTGGTGGGCCGGGAACGCACGCTTAATTAACCTTTCCGGTCGTTTGCTGGGCGCTCACGTCGCCCACTCCGGCCCGATCGTCCTCTGGGCGGGAGCCTACACTCTGTTTGAACTTTCCCGCTTCAATCGAGAATTGCCCATGTACGAACAAGGCTTAATTCTGCTGCCCAACCTAGCCAGACTCGGCTTGGGCGTCGGTGCCGGAGGCAAAATTGTCGATACCTATCCGTACTTCGCCGTTGGCGCGATTCACCTAATCAGCTCAGCCTTTCTCGGCTTCGGCGGCATCTTCCACTCCCTCAAAGGGCCAGAAACCCTCGAAGAAAGAACTCCTTTCTTCGGCTACAGATGGGAAGACAAAGACAAAATGACCACCATCTTGGGCGTCCACCTAATTTTGTTAGGTATCGGTGCTTTCTTGTTGGTGGCCAAAGCTATGTATTTCGGTGGTTTATATGATACCACAGTCGGGCAAGTGCGGGTAACTTCGGAACCCACACTCAACCCCGCTGTCATTTTCGGCTACCTGTTCGGTGCAGGCGGCAAACACTGGCTCGCCGCAGTTGACAACCTCGAAGATGTTGTCGGCGGCCATATCTGGGTAGGAATCCTCTGCATAGTCGGCGGCCTGTGGCACATTCGCACCCAGCCTTTTGCTTGGACGGAGCGCCTTTTCATCTGGTCAGGAGAAGCTTACCTCTCCTACAGTCTCGGCGCATTAGCCTTAATGGGCTTCATCGCCACCTACTTTGTGTCGGTCAACACCCTAGTTTACCCAGAGGAATTCTACGGGCCGGCCCTAAAAATTGGCTTCGAGCAATTTCCCTACTTCCACAACCAAGGAATGCTGACCTCCCGCGTCTGGTTGGCTAACACCCACTTCTGGCTCGCCTTCTTCGTCCTGCAAGGACATATGTGGCACGCCCTGCGAGCCGCAGGATTTGACTTCCGCCGAGGCAAAGTCGTGGAGCCAATGCGCGAAGACATCCAGCCAGGGGGCGAAGGAATTGCAGCCAGTCCAGCCAGTTAACCGCATCAGGAGGAAAGCAAAAATGCAAGGAATAGCAGATCCGAATTTAATTCCAGAACCGGACAACCCACAAAGCGAGTACGGCTGGTGGGCCGGCAACGCCCGCTTCATTGACCTTTCAGGGCGAATTTTGGGAGCTCACGTAGCTCACGCAGGTTTAATCGTACTCTGGGCCGGGGCAATGACCCTGTTTGAACTCTCGAATTTCAACCCAGAGTTGCCGATGTACAACCAAGGTTTAATACTGCTGCCGCACTTGGCAAGTTTGGGTTTTGGAGTAGGAAAAGCAGGTCAAATTATTGATACCTATCCCTACTACGTCATCGGAGTTTTGCATCTAATTAGCTCTACCGTTCTCGGTGCAGGCGGGCTTTACCATTCCTTGCTCGGCCCGAAAGTATTGCCGCAAAACAAAACTTTCTTCGGTTCTTTCGGCTACGACTGGGAAGACAAAGACAAGATGACAACCATCATCGGCATTCACCTATTGCTGTTAGGTGCTGGTGCTTGGTTGTTAGTAGCAAAAGCCTTATTTTGGGGCGGTCTTTACGATCCCCACGTTGCTGACGTGCGGATAATTAGCGAACCGACACTCAATCCCGCCCGCATTTTTAGCTATCTCTTGCCCGTACACGGCCCGGAAGGAATGGCAGCAGTTGACAACTTAGAAGATGTTGTCGGCGGTCACATTTATGTTGGCTTGCTCTGCATTCTTGGCGGTTTCTGGCATATCTTTACCAAGCCTTTTATTTGGGCCGAGCGAGTGCTGTTTTGGTCTGGTGAAGCTTACCTCTCTTACAGTTTGGGCGCTCTGGCTTACATGGGCTTTTTGGCAGCCTACTTCGTGACTGTAAATGACACGGTTTATCCAGAGGTTTTCTACGGCCCTGTGGGTTTGACCGATCCAGATGCAGCGGTTGTTTCTTCGCGGACTTGGCTGGCAACAACTCACTTTGTCTTGGCGATTTTGGCACTTTCCGGTCACATCTGGCACGCGCTGCGGGTTCGGACAAAAGCAGCAGGGTTTGATTTTCGCTCGGGCGAATTTGTAACGGCAACTGCCAGCAATGTTAAAAAGTCCGATCGGGTTCAAGCTCAACCCGCAGCAGCAGTAAGTTTTTCCGATATGACTGTAACTTTTTTGCGGAATTTGCCGATTTATCGCAAAGGATTGTCTCCCATAGTCAGGGGATTAGAAGTTAGTTTGGCTCACGGCTATTTCCTAGTAGGAGCTTTTGCAGTATTGCTGCCTTTGCAAGAAAAAGGTTTAGCACCGCTGGCAGCATTGCTGATAACTCTGGCATTAGTCTTGATTTTGGCAATAGGCCTCTCCATTTACGAAAATCGGAACATCGAAACCGGTAAAGTTCTTTACTGGCACAAAACGCCGGAAGATTGGAGTTTATTCCGGGGCGGTTTGGTGATGGGGGGTACTAGCGGAGCTTTCCTTGCCTATTTGCTGCTAGACAATTTTGCTGGCATTGATGCAATTTTCAGAGGTGTTGTGAACTGAGTTCAAATCCGCAATGCTAAATAACCGGGTTTCTGCTTGCTAGGCACTTTCTAATACATTCCAGAAATCCGGTTTCTCTTCAAGTATTAGCTCAATTTATGTCACACCAGACAAATACAACAAGGAAATACAAAACGATGCAAACTTACGACAATCCAAACGTTAAATATGACTGGTGGGCCGGCAACGCCCGCTTCGCCAATCTTTCGGGATATTTCATTGCCGCTCACGTCGCTCAAGCAGCTTTAATTACTTTCTGGGCCGGAGCATTTACTCTGTTTGAACTGTCTCGCTACAACCCAGCCATCCCTATGGGCGAACAGGGGTTAATTTTGCTGCCCCACTTAGCTACTCTCGGTTTAGGTGTAGGATCTGGCGGCAACATTGTGGATACTTATCCGTATTTTGTAGTCGGAATTGTCCACCTTATTTCATCTGCTGTTTTAGGTGCCGGTGCTTTATTTCACACCTTTAAAGCGCCTAAAAATTTGAAAGATGCTAAAGGTCTGGCCGCCAAGTTCCACTTTGAATGGGAAGACCCTAAAAAGTTGAGTTTCATCTTAGGACACCACCTGATTTTCCTGGGCGCGGGCGCGCTGCTGCTGGTAGCAAAAGCAATGTTTTGGGGCGGTTTATACGACTCGACAATTCACGAAGTCCGCACTGTTGTGAGTCCTACTCTCGATCCGTTAGTTATCTACGGCTACCAAACTCATTTTGCCAGTGTTGACAATTTGGAAGATTTAGTTGGCGGTCACATTTATGTCGGCATTATGCTGATTCTGGGCGGCGTTTGGCACATCGTTAAAGAGCCTTTCCCTTGGGTGAAGAGAGTGTTGCTTTTCTCTGGAGAAGCTATTCTGTCTTACTCTCTCGGCGGGATTGCTTTAGCAGGGTTTACAGCAGCTTATTTCTGTGCGGTTAATACTTTGGCTTATCCCGTTGAATTCTACGGGCCTGTCCTAGATGTCAAGCTTGGTGTTAGCCCTTATTTTGCAGATACGATCGAACTGCCGATGGGCGCTCACACTCCCCGCTGCTGGCTGGCAAATTCTCATTTCTTCTTGGCTTTCTTCTTCTTGCAAGGTCATTTGTGGCACGCTTTGCGGGCGATTGGCTTCAATTTCAAGCAAGTTGAAACTTCTTTGAATGCGGTGGGAACTGAGTCGTAATACTTAAGAATGTGCAGGGTAAATTTTTCTCCTGCACAGACTGCGGCGGGAAATAATACTCAAGTTATTAATTGCCCGCATAGCTATAATTTTACGAGGTAAAAAACTGTGACAATTGCTAGCATTAACGACTTTGGAAGAGATGAAACGAATTTTAAGCGGTGGGTTGGTAATGCCCGCTTAACTGATTTGTCGGGAAGATTGTTGGGTGCTCATGTCGCTCACGCGGGTTTGATTATGTTTTGGGCGGGAGCAACTACTATTTCGGAAGTTACTCGCTTTGTACCAAACATACCAATGTACGAGCAAAACCTCACTTTACTGCCGCATTTAGCAACTTTAGGTTGGGGTGTTGGTGCTGGGGGTGCGGTGATTGATACTTATTCTTATTTTGCGATCGGCATATTGCATTTAGTTGCATCGGCTGTTTTGGGTGCGGGAGGTCTTTTTTATGTGTTCCGCGGCCCTGCGATTTTACACAACGGCGACGAAATTGCTGCTCTGTTTCACTATGAATGGAATGATGCTAAAAAGCTGGAATTTATTTTGGGAAGTCACTTAATTGTTTTGGGATTAGGTGCTTTTTTGCTAGTGATGAAAGCGATGAAATTTGGGGGAATTGATGATAGTGTAATTGGCGATGTCCGCCTGATTACTAATCCTAATTTGAATCCGGAAACAATTTTTTGCTATCTGTTTGGATTTGCTAACGGCGGCTGGACCATCCAGGGAATTGCTGCTGTTAATAATTTGGAGGATGTTATTGGTGGTCGCATTTGGATTGGTGCAATGTTAATCGCAGGTGGCGTGTGGCACACTGGCGTTGAGCCTTTTCTTTGGGCAAAGCGACTTTTAATTATTAATGCCGATGCTATTCTTGCTTACAGTTTGGGGGGTTTGGCTTTTATTGCTTTTATTTCCTGTGCTTTTGCGGGATATAACACGACTGTTTATCCTGTAGAATTCTATGGGAGCGATCGGCTCGCATTGACAAATGCACAATTTTTCTTGGGTATAATAGCGCTTGCCGGTCACATTTGGCACGCTTTTCGCGCCCGGCTTAATATAAGCTGAATGCAATTTAAGTAAGATAAGCAAGAAACAAAGTTAAAGTTTTTTGCTTAAATTACATCAGTTTTGGATTTGTATGTACCAAGAGATAAAATTAGTCTATGAGTGTTTTTATTTGCTGTTTCTGTATCGTGACTGTGATAGTTCTGTTTTTGTGGAGTGTTGCAGTAGCGCTGCGAGAAGGGGTCTATCAAATTCGGCGACTGCATCAAATTCCGTGTTCGGATTGCGAGTTTTTTACTAATGACTACCGCCTCAAGTGTACTGTGCGGCCGTGCGTTGCTTGTACTGAGGAGGCGATCGGCTGTACTGACTTTGAACCGAAAACTTGTTTAGCCAATTCTTGTCAGCAACATTGCTCAAAGTTTCACAAAGCTTACAGAGAAATACCGACAACTAATCCTCCAGTTACACCTTTATTAACAGGGATAAGTAGCTAGAGCCATTAATGATGAATCACGAAATTCTTCTTTCTTCACGAAATCTTTCTTACTTCTTTTTTATTTCGTCACGAATATGAATTTATACAGCGCAAACTCACTCAAAGTCGAACTCAATCAGAGAGGCTGCCGCCTGACTCCCCAGCGAGAAACTATTTTGAGTGTCTTTCAAAATCTGGGGCAAGGTCATCATTTAAGTGCGGAAGAATTATACAAGACGTTGCAGAATCAAGGAGAAAGAATAGGCTTGTCTACAGTCTACAGAACGCTGCATTTATTAGCAAGGATAGGGATTTTACGTGAACTAGAATTAGCAGAAGGGCACAAACATTATGAACTGAATTTGCCGGAATTGCACCACCACCACCATCTGGTTTGCATTCAGTGTCACAAAACTTTTGAATTTAGCGATGAATCAATTTTAAGAATTGGCAAAAAGCAAGTAGAAAAAGCTGGTGTCGAACTGCTTGACTGTCAATTAACTGTGCGAGCTGTTTGTTTGGAAGCGCTGCGGGAGGGATGGCCTTCTTTGGTGCCGAGCAATTGGTTGTGTCCGAGATATCATTCAGAAATTGAGGACAAAATTAGTTGAGTTGGATGAAATACACTGCGGTAATGAGGAATTGGTAATTGGTAATTGGTAATTCTTTAAACTCAGGTACCGCCATAGCGTTGCAAGGAATGCTTTAGCAAAGTGATTGTCGGGAAAGCAATCTCACGCATTCCAAACTCGCCGTCTTTCCGTTCCCTTAATAGGGTTGCCAGGAATGTTAACTAAGCAATTATTAGGAAAGCAATCTCACGCATTCCAAACTTGCTGCCTTTCCCTCCTCTTTCCGTCAAGCAACCTCAGAATCGCAACGTTGGTGTTCCATCCGAAATACATTAGCATACAAACTAGCAACAATCTGTTTGCCTTCCTGCGTCAATTGCAAGTAATCTAGAGATTCGCTAATGTGAGGATAAATGCCAGTCCAGTAAAACTTAGAGTAGCTTTGCAGCAAGTCGCCCGGATGTCGATAGCCCAAAACTTTAGTAGCACCGCTTTCTTCCAACTCGTAAAACAGCGCGCCAATTTTCTGCAAATATTGAGGGTTGCTAAGCTGACCTATCAAGTCAGCACCGCGAACTAAACTAAAGTAATTAACTGCATTCTCGTCAGTCTTACCGTCGAGCACCGAGAAACGAGTCTGTTCTATGTTATGCTTAATGATCTCAGAATTAATTAGCTTGTGGTTGCCGAAGCGCTCGTCAATGAACAGTTTTGCTCTGTCAACTCGGTAAGGAGCTAGGCTGGCCGCTGTTGCACCGGGAGCAAGTGCAATTCTCATGCCATCTTTTCCCGTAGCATACAATCCTTCCGATGCTTTGTCTTGCCGGCAAACTCCTTTGACATATCCGATGTCTTGGCACAGCAGAGAAATGATGTAGTGCAGCCAATCTTCGCAGGAGACTCCGCCCTTGCGAATGTGTTTTCCCCGCAAGATTTCTTGACCGACTAAGGTAATGCAAATGGCGTGTTCTACATTGTGATAAAGAGCGTCGCTGTTGGCAATGTTTTCTAATGCCATTGCGCCCACCCAGGCAATAATGTCAGCGTAGTCTGATTTGTACCCTCCGTAAGTGCGGCTGTACCCGTTCTGAAGTTGTGCGATGAAAGCCTCGATCAGCAGTTCTGTAGAATTAAACATACCCAGTCCTTTTACCTTAATATTGCTTTTCAAGAACGGTGAAGCTATTTGGGAGTCCTCTAATTTTATGGATGAGATTTTAGCTGACAACTCATGCACTCTGTGTGGGTGGTGAGATGTCTGCGGCAATCTCAAAACTCATTGACGCTACGCCTGGGAAGTCACGAAGCAATCTACCGCCAGCACTCAAAACTCCCAACCAACTCAGTCCATCACTGACACCCATCCCCGCCGCACTGCATAGAGCAGCCTGCTGACAATTTTTCGATCGTCTGAACTTTTTAAACTCTGAGAATTAATTGCGTTTTGAATTTGGTGTAACACAGTCCGATCGATCTTACCTGATTTCCAAATATTCAAGTAAAGTTCGGAAATTCCATATTCAGAAATATAAGCTTTGGTTGTCATCTGCCGTCAACTTAATGTATATTTCTTATTCTCGGGCAATTTTAGATAACTTTATGTGATGTCGATCGGCTAGAGACTGTGATGCGATCGCCGGCTGGAGTGAATGGGCGTCTCCAAACAAAGGCAATTTGCTCGAAATATCGCGCTCTTTCGATCGCCGTATGTTTTGCTAAGGACTCTGACAATCATCATAGTTATGCCTAAACTATAGGATTTCACATACCATTCGCCCGTTGTGCTCGCCCCCGGACAACTTGCAGCAACGAAGGAAGTTTGAGCGCCCGGCGTGTAAATTTCTTGCCAAAGAAACTCCCGTCGTGTACAATATAGAGTCTGGTATCCTCACTTACCCATAATTATCATTCATCCCGTCCCCCCAGAGGGGAAGGGACTTTCAGTGCGGATGCAGCCAAATCACTTTATATTCAGCAAAAAGCTAGAAATGCCGTAACTCATGCCCACTATTCAGCAACTCATCCGTTCAGCACGGGAACAAACGCAGAAAAAAACCAAATCGCCAGCTCTCAAGAGTTGCCCCCAGCGCCGCGGAGTTTGCACCAGAGTGTACACGACCACCCCGAAAAAACCCAACTCGGCGCTGCGGAAGGTGGCTCGGGTAAGGCTGACCTCTGGTTTTGAAGTCACCGCCTACATCCCAGGGATCGGTCACAACCTGCAAGAACACTCGGTAGTCATGATCCGGGGCGGTCGGGTAAAAGATTTGCCCGGAGTTAGATACCACATCATTCGCGGTACATTAGACACCGCTGGGGTGAAAGACCGCAAGCAGGGTCGTTCCAAATACGGGGCCAAGCGTCCTAAAGAGAAAAAATAACACGGATCTCGCCCGATCGTCGGAGTTGGGAAGCAAAAATAAATTCGATCGCGCCGCTCAATAGTACGCTCGACCGTCATAGATCGAGATCCGATCCCAAAACCCCAAACTCAATCATTCAAAATCAAAAATCCCAAATAGAACTATGTCTCGCCGCACAGTTATTCAAAAACGTCCAGTTCCACCAGATCCAACCTACAACAGCCGGTTGGTAAGCATGATGGTGAGACGGATCATGCAGCACGGCAAAAAATCCGTTGCCTCCAGCATCGTCTACGACGCCCTCAAAACTATCCAAGAACGGACAGGGGCTGAACCGTTAGACTTGTTTGAAAAAGCAGTCAAAAACGCTACACCCCTGGTCGAAGTCAAAGCCCGCCGGGTAGGTGGCGCAACCTACCAAGTGCCGATGGAAGTGCGTTCCGATCGCGGTACCACCCTCGCCCTCCGCTGGCTGATCAGATTTGCCCGCGCCCGCACCGGCCGCTCAATGGCCGCCAAGCTAGCCAACGAACTGATGGATGCAGCTAACGAAACAGGCAGTGCTATTCGCAAGCGCGAAGAAACACACCGCATGGCCGAAGCTAACAAGGCTTTTGCTCACTACCGGTACTAACAGCCAAATCGGGCATGGAGAAGAGCGCGATCGTGCGGTATAGAAGCATCGGGTGAGAAATTGGAAAGTGTAAGTTTTGAGTGTTGAGATTGCTTCTCTTGGCGCAGTTGCGATTCGTGAAGCAAACTCAAAACTCCCAAAATCAAAATTCACTCAAAATTCACGGACTCTCTGAATCCTCTATGTCGCATCCTTAATATTTTTGTAAACAAACTTTGCAAAAAATATTAAAATGTAACAATAAGCTCCAGAGACTTTTGTAAGTCGCTGGGGAGTGCAAAGTAGGGTTACTGTGTAGTATAATAGTATTATAACAGCAACACAAGATTAAGGAGGTAGCTGTGGCACGTACCGTCCCGCTAGAGAAAACTCGCAACATCGGCATCGCAGCCCACATAGACGCGGGCAAAACAACAACAACTGAAAGAATTCTGTTCTATTCAGGCATGGTTCACAAAATGGGTGAAGTGCACGAGGGAACAGCAGTCACTGACTGGATGGAGCAAGAGCGGGAGCGGGGAATTACGATTACTGCCGCTGCTATCACCACCAGTTGGAAAGATTACAAAATCAACATCATCGACACTCCCGGACACGTAGACTTCACGATCGAAGTTGAACGCTCGATGCGAGTGCTCGACGGAGTGATCGCAGTGTTCTGCTCGGTAGGGGGAGTGCAGCCGCAATCCGAAACAGTTTGGCGACAAGCCGATAGGTACAAAGTGCCGAGGATCGTGTTCGTCAACAAAATGGATCGGATGGGCGCAAACTTCTACAAAGTCTACGGCCAAATTCGCGATCGCATGAGAGCGAATGCCGTACCCATCCAAATCCCGATCGGCAGCGAAGAAAATTTCCGGGGAATTGTAGACTTAGTGCAAATGAAAGCCTATATCTACAACAACGACATGGGAACCGACATCGAGGAAGTAGAAATCCCCGATGAAGTACAAGAGCTAGCAGCAGAATACCGCACCAAGCTGATCGAGTCGATAGCAGAAACCAACGACGCCCTCACCGAGAAATACCTCGAAGGCGAAGAGTTCACAGAAGCAGAAATTCGAGCAGCTTTGCGGACTGGTGCCATTTCTGGCACGATCGTCCCCATGTTGTGCGGTTCTGCCTTCAAAAACAAAGGCGTTCAGTTGTTGTTGGATGCAGTCATCGACTACCTGCCGTCGCCCTTGGAAGTGCCCCCAATTCAAGGACTCCTGCCCAACGGCGACACCGCAGAACGATTTGCAGACGACAGCGCGCCCCTGTCAGCCCTGGCATTCAAAATCATGGCTGACCCCTACGGCCGCCTGACCTTCATTAGGGTCTACTCGGGTATCCTCAAAAAAGGCACCTACGTCCTCAACTCCACCAAAGACAAAAAAGAGCGGGTGTCTCGCCTAATTGTCCTCAAAGCCGACGATCGGATAGAAGTTGAGGAACTGCGCGCCGGAGACTTGGGAGCAGCCTTGGGTTTGAAAGACACCTTCACCGGCGACACCCTCTGCGAAGAAGGAGCGCCCGTGATTCTGGAATCTCTGTTTATTCCAGAGCCAGTCATCTCGGTGGCTGTCGAACCCAAAACCAAACAAGACATGGAGAAGCTCTCCAAAGCCCTCCAGTCCCTCTCGGAAGAAGACCCCACCTTCCGAGTCAACGTTGACCCAGAAACCAACCAGACAGTCATCGCCGGCATGGGCGAACTGCACCTGGAAATCCTGGTAGACAGGATGCTGCGGGAATTCAAAGTAGAAGCCAACGTGGGTCAGCCGCAAGTAGCCTACCGCGAAACCATTCGCAAAGCCGTCCGCGCCGAAGGTAAATTTATCCGCCAAAGCGGGGGTAAAGGTCAGTACGGTCACGTCGTGATCGAACTAGAACCAGCAGAAGTGGGAACCGGCTTTGAATTTGTCTCCAAAATTGTCGGCGGCACTGTACCCAAAGAGTACATCGGCCCGGCAGAACAAGGGATGAAAGAAGCCTGCGAATCGGGTATTGTAGCAGGATATCCCGTGATAGACCTCAAAGCTACTATGGTAGACGGGTCTTTCCACGACGTAGACTCTTCGGAAATGGCATTTAAGATCGCCGGCTCAATGGCGATCAAAGAAGCCGTGATGAAGGCTTCGCCCGTGCTGCTAGAGCCTATGATGAAAGTAGAGGTGGAAGTTCCCGAAGATTACATCGGGAACATCATCGGCGACCTCAACTCGCGTCGGGGTCAGATTGAGGGCCAAGAGACAGATCAGGGAATTGCCAAAGTTTCTGTAAAAGTTCCACTAGCAGAAATGTTTGGCTACGCTACTGACATCCGCTCGAAAACCCAAGGTCGAGGCATCTTCACAATGGAATTCAGCCATTACGAAGAAGTGCCGCGAAATGTGGCTGAAGCCATCATCGCTAAGAACAAAGGTAACTAACGATTTTGAATTTTAGATTTTGGATTTTGGATGAAATCCAAAGTCTAAAATCTAAAATGTTAAAATCTAAAATCGCTAAAAGAAACAAGGAACAAATCGAGAATGGCACGCGCAAAATTTGAACGGACTAAACCCCACGTAAACATCGGCACGATCGGTCACGTTGACCACGGCAAAACAACTTTGACCGCCGCGATTACGATGACTCTCTCTGCACTAGGTCAAGCAAAGGCTAAGAAGTACGACGAAATCGACGCCGCGCCTGAAGAAAAAGCACGGGGTATTACGATTAATACTGCTCACGTGGAGTACGAAACCACAACTCGGCACTATGCCCACGTAGATTGCCCCGGACACGCTGACTACGTGAAAAACATGATCACCGGTGCTGCTCAAATGGACGGCGGCATCCTAGTAGTGTCAGCGGCAGACGGTCCCATGCCTCAAACTCGCGAACACATCCTGCTAGCTAAGCAAGTTGGCGTTCCCAGCTTGGTTGTGTTCTTAAACAAAGAAGACATGGTAGACGACCCAGAACTAATGGAACTGGTGGAACTCGAAGTCCGCGAACTCCTGAGCTCTTACGATTTTCCAGGCGATGACATCCCCATTGTGACAGGTTCTGGATTGCAAGCTCTCGAAGCTATGATTGCTAACCCCAAAATCCAGAAGGGCGAAAATCCCTGGGTTGACAAAATTTACAAGCTGATGGAAGAAGTAGATTCTTACATCCCCACTCCAGAACGCGAAGTTGACAAGCCTTTCTTGATGGCTGTAGAAGACGTATTCTCGATTACTGGTCGGGGTACTGTTGCTACTGGTCGGATTGAGCGCGGCACAATTAAAGTCGGCGAAAATGTGGAATTGGTGGGTCTTAAGGACACTCGCAGCACTACGGTGACTGGTGTGGAAATGTTCACCAAGTCTCTGGAAGAAGGCATTGCCGGCGACAACGTGGGTCTACTGCTGCGGGGGATTTTAAAGACGGATATTGAACGCGGAATGGTGATTGCCAAGCCGAAAAGCATCATGCCTCACACTCAGTTTGAATCTGAAGTGTACATCCTCAAGAAGGAAGAAGGCGGCCGGCACACGCCCTTTTTCTCTGGCTACCGCCCTCAATTCTACGTCCGTACCACTGACGTGACCGGCACGATCGCACAATTCACCGCTGATGACGGTAGTGAAGCAGAAATGGTGATGCCCGGCGACCGGATCAAAATGACTGTTGAACTGATCCACCCGATCGCGATCGAACAAGGAATGCGCTTCGCTATTCGCGAAGGCGGACGCACCGTCGGCGCCGGCGTTGTTTCCAAAATCCTCAAGTAGGACTCCGATAACAGCTTAAATAGCAGAAAAGCCGCCAAATTCAATCAGGCTTTTCTGCTATTTAGTGATTAGTTATTACTCATAGTTATGCAGTTAGCAGTTAGCCCAAAAACAACTGCAAAAAGACAACAGACCGCAGGCAACAAACAACAAACTGAACCTAGAAAATTCAAGAAACAAAAATGGCAACAATTCAACAGCAAAAAATTCGCATTCGCCTCAAAGCTTTCGATCGCCGGATTTTAGACGCATCATGCGAAAAGATTGTAGATACAGCAAATCGGACAGCAGCCACAGCGATCGGCCCGATTCCTTTGCCCACCAAACGGCGGATTTACTGCTTGCTGCGATCGCCCCACGTAGACAAAGATTCTCGCGAACACTTTGAAACCCGCACCCACCGCCGCATCATCGACATTCACCAGCCATCGGCCAAAACAATTGACGCTTTGATGAAACTGGATTTGCCCGCCGGCGTAGATATCGAAGTCAAGCTGTAGATTCACTCATCGAAAACTCGTCGAAAAGAAGGAACAAAGATTAAATAAATAGTTCCTTCTTTTTGGTGAAATTTCCCCTGTCATTAGTTATTAGATATTAGTTATTACTTAAATAATCAGCAATAATTTCTGCTGCAGCACGAACTTAAATAATTGAAATAATTATTCTTAATTAATAAGGCGCGATCGCTACAAAAACCATCCTTTAGCAGTCGGTGTCATCGCCTTCAGTATCACTTAGTTCAGCAAAAAGGTATATTTAACATTTTGACGAAACAACGCCTTTGTCAAGCAGCCACCACGGGAGATAGCGAGCCGTCGATCCCGTTGCCAGCGCAAAAGCCCGATCCCTCCTGCCCCGGAATTGCCTGTAATCAGTTAAAGTAAGAAAAATAAGCGCAAGTACCGTCACTTTTGAGCGACAATGGCATCCTCTTCCTCTGTAGCAGTTCGCGAACTCCCCTTATTTCCGTTGCCGGAAGTGGTTCTATTTCCAGGTAGACCGCTGCCGCTGCAAATCTTTGAGTTTCGCTATCGAATCATGATGAATACGATTCTGGAGGGCGATCGGCGTTTCGGCGTACTCATGTGGGACCCCAACCAAAACAAAGTCTCTGCTGTTGGCTGTTGCGCCGAAGTGATTCACTGCCAGCGCCTTCCCGACGATCGCATGAAAATTATGACTCTCGGCCAGCAGCGGTTCCGAGTCCTCGACGCAGTTCGGGAAAAACCGTATTTAGTCGGTCTAGTAGAATGGATCGAAGACGCACCGCCGCAACAAGACCTCAGACCTTTGGGAAAAGATGTCGAACAACTGCTGAGAGATGTAGTTCGTCTCTCCAGCAAATTGATGGATCAGCCGATCGACCTGCCGGAAGATATTCCCAGTTTGCCCACCGAATTGTCCTACTGGGTAGCCAGCTACCTTTACGGCGCAGCGACTGAACAGCAAACTCTTTTAGAGTTGCAAGATACTGCTGCGAGATTGGAACGCGAAACCGAAATTTTGACTTCTACTCGCAATCACTTGGCAGCGAGGACTGTACTTAAAGATACGCTCAAGTAGCCAATTTACGCAGGAAAAAAGCACAATGAGTTTTGCCTGCCTGGAAGCAATAATTAAGTACAAATCACACTATTTTCGATTTTCGATTTTCGATTGGGAATGATTGATGAACTAAGGGTTCGGATCGCGGGCTGACAGTTCCATGATTTTTTGGAACTGCTAGCTGTTTAATCCTTAACTTCACACAGGTTCGGACAGGTTCTTTATAGCAGAAATTGCTTGTTGTGTTAGAAAATCACGACCAACCGAAACCATACGATGCAGTTAGAGGCGGTCAACTGCCACCTCCTGTCGGCGGTGCAGTGCTCGGCGGACTAGCAGGAGTCAAACACCGGCTGTCTAGTTCAGTCAGCGAACATCGCATAGCCGCCCTGACAGAGACATTGAATTACGGCGATGCAGGCTTAAAAATAGTTATCAAGATTTGTCAAAGCGAAACAGGGCCAGTCCAGCGGGCGGCCTGCGATTTGCTTCGACAAAGGCTGAATTCGATCGCCCGCGAAAAATTACAGGCTTTTGTAGCTTCAAGTTCAGATTCAGAAGCGGATGTATACAGCACTCAAAAAATATTAGATCGCTCATCCGGTGCAGTCTCACAAAAAAATCACGATCGGGAGTTGTCCGAAGCACAGTTAATATTTGAGACAATTATGCAGCAGATACAACCCAATTTGTTGCTGTTAGAAGCACTGGTAGCCTCTGTAGAACGGGAAGAATTTACCAGCGAACTGATGAATCTTTGGGAACTGTTAATCTTAGAAATTCAGGAACCTCTCAAAGAACTGCGTCAGGCTGTTGGCAGCGCGATTTCCGCCCAACTGCGGATTCAGTGGCTGTACAATCAAGCTGAATCTCAAGTCAATCAGTGGCAGCAGCGAGCTTTGCTAGATCTGGAGAAAGAGGATGAAAATTTAGTTAGCCTCGCCTTGGTTCGCAAGCAGATTCAATTAGATCGGGTGTCAGAACTAAAAATTGACTTAGACGAGCAAACTGTGCGAGTAGAAACTCTCAACCGCAACTTGCTGACTTTGGAAAGTAAGATTGCTCAAGCTAATTCCAAGAAAGAGATCCTCAAGATGCAGCTTCATTTTGCTAAGGTACAGCAGCAAATAGACTTCACTTTCAGCGAAGTCAATAGTATATTTTTTAGTCCTTAGTTGTCTGATTCTGCGGTTATATATTGCGCGAGCTCAAACTTGTCTGACACAAAAATGTATTGTCCCACTGAAAATTGTTTTCTTATCACGCTTAGCTCCTTCGAGATTAGCGCCGCACAAAAATGCCCCGCTCAAATTAGCACCCCTCAAGTCAGCTCCTCTCAAATCTGCGCCCTCAAGGTTACTTTCACACAAAAAAGCGCCTCTCAAGTTGGCATCGATCAGACTCGCTCCCCGCAGTTTAGCCTCGCTTAGATTGGCTTTTTCGAGGTTTGTATTGTTCAAGCAAGCATCTATGAGGTTAGCTTCCATCAAGTTGGCGGCGTACAAGCAGGCTCCGCTCAAATTAACACCAATCATTTTGGTGTCGCTCAAGTTGGCTGTTTCCAAGTTTGCTTCAATCAGGTCAGCTCCTGTTAATCTGGCGAAAGTTAGATCGGCTCGGCTCAGGTTAGCCCCATTGAGGTTTGTCATCACCAGGCAAGCATTCTTGAGCTTGGCAGCTATTAAGGTTGCCCCCCTTAAGTTTGCCAAAGAAAAATTTATTTCTTTGAGATTCGCGCAGGCTAGATTAATATGAATGAGGAAAGCTTCTCGCAAAGAAGCCTCTTTCAAGTTGGTTTCATGAAAATTTCTTTCTCCGGCTGCATATCTCTTGAGAAGTTCATCAGCATTCATCTCGCCAGCCTCCTAAGTTTTAGGGAAAATCTTATTACTGTCAGTAATAAAAATTATATTACTGACAGTACACTGTAGCAGCCAAAGATTTTTAAAGTTTCTGTGTGATTTTTTAACTCTTCGAGTGCCGAGCGAACAAATGCTTCGCAGGCGTTAGCCTCAACGTCGATAAAGAAAATATATTCTCCGAGCGATCTTTTAGTGGGTCTAGATTCAATCCGACTTAAATTAATACCGCGACTGGCAAATACTTGCAAAGGTTTTACCAGCGCTCCCGGCATATTGGCAGGTACGCTAAAAGCTAGTGAGGTATGGGTGCAATTAGACGGTGAAGCATCGAGGATCAATTTAGGGCCAGGTTTTGCGATGGATTTAATGGATGAGATATCTGCTGGTTCTACGTTGGCGATTTCTCCAACACTCGTGCTGAGTACCCAAAATCGCGTGTAATTATCGGGATAATCATTAATGGGTTGAGCTAAAACTGGCAAATGGTAAAGTTCAGCGGCTCTTGGTGAAGAAATGGCTGCTACATTTCTATCTTCCAGATATTGCAATGCTTCGGTGGTAGAATTCGCCGGAATCAATTGAGCTGAGGGAATAAACTCCGCTAACCATAATTGACACTGAGCTAGGGCTTGCGGGTGAGAGTAAACTTTTTGAATCTCGTTAAAATTTTTCGCATTAGACACCAGCGCGTGGGAAATTGGCAAAACTAAGGCGTGTTGAATGCGGAGTCGATCGAGCCGCCACAGTGTATCTAAGGTGACAGTCACGCTGCCTTCGATCGAATTTTCGACTGGCACAACTGAATAGTCAACCTGCCCTACGGCAGATGCCTCTAGCGCTTGAGAAATGGTGGAATAAGGACACAGGGTGCATTCCAAGTTAGTTTCCAGGCTCAACCAATTGACATAAGCTAGAGCCGCTGTTTCTGCATTTGTACCGACAGGGCCGAGATGTGCGATCCTCTTCGAGGGTTTCGCTAACGAAATTTTCATTTAGAGGCAATTTTAGGTTACAAAAGTTTGCTTTACTCTCATCAGCTAGCAAGTATGATGAAAAATTAGCGATGTCCCGAAAGCTTTTATCCGTGATTTCTCGGATGACATTGCTGGGTGCGCGACAAGCGTGCGCGACTGATGTCACCTTAAAAAGGGTGATACTTTATTAAGATATGCTTAGGAATCCTATACTTTGATATTTTCTCATGTATACCCGCTTTAATGCTTCCCAATCCGTTGAGCTCGCCGTACCAGAGGAACGGGTTCCCATTCAACATTATCTGCGCCAGCCGAGGCGACTGGTGAACGCCCTCGTCGATCGAAGTCGCACAGAGCAGCTAAGCGATGACTGTTTCCGCCTGAAAATGCGGTCGTTACAATTTATGATGCTGAGCATTCAACCCACGGTAGACATGAGGGTGTGGGCGCAGCCGGACGGCACAATCAATTTGGAGTCCGTCGCCTGCGAAATTCGCGGCGTGGGTTATATCAACGATCGCTTCGCTCTCAATCTCAAAGGACAGCTTTGCGTGCAGCAAAAAAGCAGCAGGGTAACGTACTTGAAGGGAAAAGCGGATTTGGAAGTGGAAGTAGAGTTACCGCCACCGTTTTGGTTGACGCCCAAACCAATTTTAGAAGCAACGGGCAACGGTTTACTCAAGAGCGTACTCCTAAGCGTAAAACAGCGGTTGATGCACCAGTTGCTCTTAGATTACCGCCGGTGGGCAAGCAGCGAAACAGGGATAATATCGAGCGATATCCCCCAAATTTTATCTGTAGAAGGGTGATGTCCTATCTATAGAAGCTGTTCATTAATTTATAGGCATATTTGGCCAAAAATCAGCGGAATTGTCCAGATAATTAGTTAGACCCTCAAATTGTGCACCCTGAAATGTGTTTGATTTAGCTGGCAGGCATAGATAGCGACCGGTCAGTCAAGATCGATTTGAGTGAGCCCTCCGTATTCATCGTCTTCGATGATTCCCACACCCCGAGACCAAGCTGTTGACCTGTCTTTTGAAACTGCGTCCTTGTGGCCGGGGAGTTCACGCTGTGGTACCCTCGTTTTTTTTCCAGGTTCCACATTCGTCGCGCCCACCCGAATCCGGATTTTTGGCCCGGAATTGCCCAAGCGAATTGTCATTCCGTCGGCTACTGACACCTGAGCGATCGGTCTATCATCGACATAAGTGCCGTTAGCACCAAAATTAATAATTTTCCAGCCAGAAGCGTGATTCCACAGCTCTACGTGGTGGCGGGAAACAACAGCGCTGTAAATAATTACATCATTGTCGTTCGATCGACCGATCCGAACCACAGATTCTGATTCAAAACACCAACTTTGAACCGGGACAGACTGGATAGGATGTAGCAGAGTTAAAGTAATCACTGATGTTTTGACACTCCACCGCCAGACAGAAACGGGGATGCTTCCAGATAGATTCTGGCGCATAAAAGCGCAAAAAATTTGATTCTTAATGTTGTCCGTGCGCCGCTATTCCCTCGCTGTGCGGTAAAGGTAGAACTTGTGGCTGCTTGATGAGGCATCTGAACAAACTTTTGAGCGTTAGTTTTTGGCACCGCCGCAAATTTTTTCAGTCCTCGGTAACAACCAAACACGATGGTATTAATCTGGTGAACTTGGCAGTGATTGACAGCGGTGGGAACCTCTTGATTAATGGGGTCTGGGATGGAGTTATGGCGCCGGTGGGCGAGGCGCTCAATTCGATCGGCCCAATAACCAAATTTTCCCTGCTCAACCAGAGAATTCAACTCAGACAAGCGCTTGTTGCACCGCTGATTTGAGTTATCGAGCGGGCGACAGTCACAGTCAACAATCGGGGAATCGCTGTTCGTGGAGACAGGAGTTAAGCAATTATTAATGCTGGGGTCTCTAGATAAAATACTTGTGGGTGGTATCAAACAGCATCGGTCTTTTTGAGTTGCTAGCATTTTCGTTTTGGATGCGATACCTCTAAAATACAATGCTTTGAGCAGCACTGGAATTTTGAGCCTGAACGCCTCAATCTCTCAAACCGAAAATACAGATGATCGACCTTCCTCGGGCGCGCAGCCACCAAAATGCGATCGGCAATTAGTCGCAGGGCGATCGGGAAGGTCAAACTTCAGCTCAAATCCGACTCGGGCGGCTCCGGCGCAGGTTTGGGCGAGGCAGATTCATGCCTTTGCCGCTTCAACTCTGCAACTTTTTCTTGAGCTACATCCCTGACTTCTTGGGCTTTATCTTGGAATTTTTCCGCCAGACTTTGAGCGCCCCGCTTCACGCCTGCCACATTTTTGAGAGTTTTGTCGAAATCTTCGTGTAAAAACTCTGCTACCAGACCGACTTTTTTGTGCAATCCCTCCGCGTACTGAACTGGCTCCGATACCGCAGCTTCAGAGACGATCGCCCGCTTGCTGCCGATGGTCGAAATAGCGGCCACAGGTAGCAAGTAAATCCCGTCTAAAACGCCGCGCCAGCCGCTCGATTTAAACAAGTAGTGGATCACGGTACCAGTCCGGACATCAAATAGGTAGTCAACTACCGTACCTGCCTTATTCCCAGCGTCCGTGAGCACCTCAAGCCCGATCGGACAAACAGCTTGTTCCGGCTGATGCAATTCCGGCAGTTCCGGGTTAATGCTGACAAAAACATTTTCGCCCACCGTATCAACTTGCGCCCAAGCGAACCAAGTTTTTTTGCTGCCCAAAAGTCCCGACTTGCAAGTAAAGCCGATCGCCCGCTGGGAGTGAGCGTCGAGCCAAAGCCGATCTACCCTGCCGACCTCTTCCGCCGTTCTGCGGTCGATCGTGCGACGGTTGAGCAGTTCGCTGCGCCGAACAATGTGTTGTGATGTACTCATAAATAAACTCCTGAGTGCCGCGACCGTGAAAAATTTCGATCGTCCAAAGAGGCCGATTTAATATTCTTCTTCCGAATAATGGCGATTGTTATCTGCCTCCGTTAACTCGTCCTCTTCCCTGGAAGTGCCAACTTCTTTGTGGTCGGGAACAGGAATCGTGCTAGTGTGTGCGCTGCCCGAGGGAGCGTGAATTTCCTTAGCATCCCTTGGCTTGACGCTAAGAAGTCCTAACTGCACTGAGGACTGATTCGGGCCGACGTTGATTTGAATTTTCGGGCCCGATCTAGCCAAGTGAACGATCAGACCGTCCACCACCGGAACCTTAGCGATCGGCTTACCATCGAGGTAAGTGCCGTTGGTACCTAAATTGATCAGTTCCCAAGTTATGCCGCTGCGTCGCAATTCGATGTGGCGACGAGAAACCACAGCGCTAAAAAGAACGACGTGGTTTTCGGTCGATCGCCCGATCCGGACGACCTGCTCGTCTTCAAAGATCCAACTGCGGACGGGTATAGACTGGAGTGGATGTAGCAAGGTCAGCTTAATCACATTGGCAGCATTGAGTTTTGGTAGAGCGGCTCAAGATGCGATTTTAGATTTTAGACTTTCGATCGCCCAATCCAAACTCGATCTAAGAGATTTGAAATAAAAACGTAACCAGGTCTCCTTTGCCCAGTGAGATGCGGTCTCCCGGTCGCAACCGGTGCCGGTTTCCCTTGGGCAGGGGAGTATTGTTGACGTAAGTACCGTTGGAACTGCCTACATCTTCTAGGTAGCAAGCATCTCCCTCCACCCGGAGATTTGCGTGTACCCGAGAAACTATCTCAGAATTAGCAAATCCGGAAACATCAATATCCGGCGGCACTAAGTCATTTGGCTTGCCTATGTGAACCACAGACAGACTGTGAGGCAATTCCATCGGCGTATTTGTCTGAACGTGCAGCAGGCGCGCCGACTGCTGTTGCAGTTGAGTTTTCGCTACACCTAGCTGTGGGCCCGGAACCGGGGTAGAGGTATTTACTGGTGTTGCTACTGATTCAGTTGTAACAGGAACCGAGGGCAAAGGCGGGGGTTCTGGAATCGCAGGAATGCTGGCGGGAGTTTTTTCCAAGTTAGGCCCATTATTTAGGCTAACTAGAGGTTCCATTGCCATCAGGGGTTCGCTGGGCGGTAAATCCGGCACAGGTGACGATACCACTGTGGGGCCCACAAGCGAGGGGGACGGTACTGTCACCTCAACTTCTGGAACTATGGAACCCTGGCGCAAGTTAAAGCCGCACTGACCGCAAAATGCTGCATCTGTCTGAACAGCAGCACCGCAGTTCGAGCAACTTGCGGTAACAGGTAGAGGCGTGTAGCAAGCCTCACACTGGCTGGCCCCGTCGGGGTTCTGGTGATTGCAATTGGGACAGACAATCATCGATTTCTCCTTGCTATCGGCCAGATTTTCAAATCAGCCTCATAAAAATAGTCGTGTATATGGTCAAATTTTAACTTTAACCGCCACAATTCTTATATTGCTTCGCTAATACTAGCAACTGAGCTGACGCCGTGAGGTTGGCGGTGATGGGGAAGATTGAGTTAGCGATACTGCTGACTGTGTTGGGAGTGGGCGGATATATTTGCTATTTTACTGCTTCGCCAGCAGCCGCATCGAGCAGCCACCAAAGTTCGCCCTCTGGTTGAACGAGTCTGGCTGGATAGGTCATTTCATCGGCGGCGGGGGCAAAAATTTGAGCTAGGGCAGGTTGTTTGCTCGCTCCTGCGACCATGAAGAGAACGCACCGGGCGCGGTTGATTAAGGGGACTGTAAAGGTGATGCGGGGTTGACCGTCTTTGTTGCCTACAGTTACTAGGGCGTCGCGGACTTGCAAGGCTGCTGTGCCGGGAAATAGAGAGGCTGTGTGGGCGTCATCCCCTATGCCCAAGAGAATGATGTCGAAAGCAGGAAACTCGCCCTCGGATACTTTGAAGAACTGCTGCAATTCGGTTTGGTGCGCCGAGGCGTCGGCTGCGGGGTCGCCCGCACCTGTGGGCATGGGGTGGACGTTGCTGGCGGGGATGTTGACTCGATCGAGCCATGCGAGGCGCGCCATTCTTTGATTGCTGTCTGGGTGTTCAGGCGGAACGTAGCGTTCGTCGCCCCAGAAAACGTGAATTTTGTCCCACGGCAGGTCTTGGGCGCAGAGCGCTCTGTAAAGCGGTTCGGGTGTGCTTCCGCCCGCTAAGGCGATCGTACAAAGGCCGCGTTCTGCTATGGCTGCTTGGATTTTCGACAGGACAATCCCCAGCGATCTATTTATTAGTTCTTCCCGATTTGCTAATACTTCTACTACTTTTTTCATGTATTTTCTCTTAACTTTTCTTGGGTGTTGTTCTCAGCAATTGCCAATTTTGCCTTGACATTTTGCTTGGAGGTCGATCGGCTGACAAGTCCGGCAGGCTAAACACCGATGCCCGTCAGATTTTATCATCTTACGCCCCTTAATTTGACAAAAGCAACACATATTTCTACCCCTGCTTGATAGAGCTTCACCTGTTGCATAGATATTTCGCAACTTTCAATCAATAGTCCGATCGCCCTTACCGAAAGCATCCAGGATACAAGCCCCCGGATTCATCCGTCCAGAAATAAAAAACCTGTATCCGATGAAACTTGCCGAACGTATTTATTCGTGGGGTGAATGCTTCAATTCTCAAATCTAAAATCTAAAATCTAAAATCTAAAATCGATTGACCCCGGGACAGCAAAAATAATCAAGATTGATGTGGTAGACTAGGAAAAATAGTTTTAAGTCCGCACGCTCGGATGGAAGGAAAACTATGTCAAGTTTTAAGCGATTCCCTACATCTGTCCGCTATCTAATAGCGCGGTTGCGCCACTGGACGCAACCAGCGGTTTTGGCTCCGCTAGCCGTGCTGTGTGCCGGGGGGTTATTTATCTGGGAGGTATCCGTAAATCCAGAGAGGTTGAGCATAGATGGCAAAGAAGTAGCAGCCTCAAACAATCCAGCTTCGCTCTCGGGGCTGTCTGCTGAAGATAGCGCCATTGCGGCTGAAATCGACAGCTTACCGGTGCTAGTCAATCAGTTCAATCGCTCTAATTCAGAGTTCGGCTTGTTAAATTCATCAGCAGTCAAAAACAAAGGTTTATTCGACGAAATTCGCACTCGGGGCTTAGAAATTCCTCAGCCATCTTCAGCCCCCAAGCCGGTAGCAAACAGCAGATTTTTGCCCTTGCCAAATTTAGCAAATCCTGCTGTCCGGACTGCAAGCAATAACCCGCAAAATTCTAGTTTGCCAAGTTCAAACGCGACATCAACTTTGAGTTTATCTGGCAGTGGGGGACTGATTTCCGGGATAAAAACCACCGAGCCTGACTCTGGCGGTACAGATACAGCACCTATATCGCAGGCGTCGAGCGGTGCTAATTCAGGCAAACAAAACGAAAATTCTCTGCCTTTGAGTCCGCTGCAAGCAGCTATGAAAAAATACGTCGTTGCTACCACTTCGGCAACGGCGGCTGCGGATGAGAAAACAGGAAAATCGGATACATTGATCGATCGACCTGCTTCCGATCCGGCGGCATCAAATCCGGCAAATTTGCTTCCAACAGCCGCTACAGCTCAAGCTGGAGCAAATTCTGTGAATGTTCCCGCAGCACTTCCCCCACTTCCGGCTCCGAAAAATACTGCCATCGACGAATCTCAACCATTATTAAACCCGGCAGCTACAGTCCCTGAATCATTTTCCGGGTTAAATTCCAGAGTACCCAGCCTCCCGGAAATTACTGCCAGCCCTCCGACCGTGGCTTTGCCCAAAAATCCCTACCAAACTAATTTATCTGGCTCAGACTTGGCACCTGAAGTTAAACCTGCTGCAATTCCAGCAGCCACACCTTCGCCCGTACCTCTACTTCCCAATGTCGGACAGTCTCCTGGAACGAGTGTTCTCGGGGGAAGCAAGATAATTAGCCCTCAATTCTCTCCCAATGCAGCGAATTCTGAATTTAAACTATCTCAACCGAGTCAGCTTAACTTACCGCCGGAGCAGCCTAACTTTGGAGTTGTTCCCCAAAACACAAATCAGGGCGTGCAGCCCATTCAACCTCAACCTTTTGCTACACCCCGCTCGCTGCCTCCGGGACGCTACATTGGCGGCGGCGAGATCAATACTTTTGCTAATCCTTAAATTAAGGAAATTCGGCAACGAAAACGATATGAGCAATTCCCAATACTGCGGGTACGCGAGTGTAAAAGTTCCCAATTAGGCATTCCCAATCTTATTGGTAAAACTTACCTAGAGGCGGCCCGCACCAACAATAATCCCCCGATTCCCAAGCCAAAAGCGATCGGCAACCAAGCCGACAGAATCGGAGTCAAAACAGCTTTCACGCCCATAGAACTGGTGATGAAAGAAAATACGTAGTAAGTAAAAATCACAACTACGCTAATACCAAAACTCGTTCCTCTGCCGGAGCGGCGGGGTTGAGTTCCCAAAGCTGCTCCCACTAAACCAAATACCATGCACACGAAAGGAAAAGCATATTTTTCTTGAATTCGCACCTTTAGTTTTCGAATTTGCGGTTCGTCGCCACTGTTTTTAAGGATATCCAAACGCTCTAAAGCTTGGGCAATGTTCATTTCCTTAAAATCCCGCGCTCTCGCAGCTAAATCTAAGGGCGTGCGGGGGAGTTGCAATTGCTGGTGTTGAAACCTAACTATATTGCGGTAAGAGCCATCAGGAGCTACTATATAAGCGGTTCCGTTGAAAAAATCCCAGGTATTTTCTGAGGGATTCCAAGTAGCGGATTCTGAAGAAACTATTTGATTGAGGCCTGGGGTGGAGCGATCGATAATTGTTAAACCTTTCATTTGCTGGCCGTCAAATTGTTCTGCATAAAAAAAGCGGGCCAGGATTTCGTCGCCGCCTTGCTCTGGTTTGCGAAATTCTGTGTAGATAATATTTCTATCCTGAAATGTCGGTTTTTCTCGCTTCAGGGCTCTGTCTAAAGTCAGAGTAGCTCTGTAGCTGGCGGCGGGTACGACTAACTCTTGCAAAGCAAAAGTGAATCCTGCAACAATTAAACTCATGATCACAGCAGGCAGTATCAATCGGTAAACGCTAACTCCGCAACTGCGGAGGGCGATGAGTTCGCTGTCGCTGGACATTCGGCTGTAGGCCATTAAGGTTGCTAGCAGCATTGACATGGGGAAAGCCAATACTACGAAGTAGGGAATTTGCAGGAGAAAAATTTCTATGGCTGCACCGTAGGGGAGGCCGGATTCTGCTACTCTGCGGACTAATTCAAATAAGGCTCCAACTGTGACGGCGACGGATGTAAAGAGTCCGACGCCAAATAAAAATGGGCCGATTAGTTCTTTGGTAATGTACCAGTCCATTACGGAAATTCTCGGCAGCCAGTTGATGGGATTCAAAGAATTGGATCTTGCTATTTTCATAGTTTGGGGTTTTTGCAGTTGGCTCCTCAATCTAACATCTCAAATCTCAAATTATGGCAATGCGGAATGCCTTCAAAAGACTATCGCACGAAGTTGTCACCTAAGTAATACTGTCGCACTAAAGGGTTGCTGTAGAGTTCTTCTTCAGCCCCGGAGGCTAAAATTTGGCCGTCTCGCATGATGTAGGCTCGATCGGTAATTTCGAGGGTTTCTCGGACGTTGTGATCGGTGATGAGGATGCCGATTTTACGATCGCGCAGTTTGGCAATAATCGTTTGAATTTCGTCTACGGCGATCGGATCGACGCCTGCAAACGGTTCGTCTAAAAATAGGAAGATCGGACCGTCTCGCCCTGCGGCTAATGCTCTGGCCAATTCAGTCCGCCGCCTTTCTCCTCCAGAGATTTGAATTCCCAAACTCGATGCTATTTTTTCTAAGCGAAATTCTTGCAATAGGAAATCGACTCGCTCTCGCCATTCCCAACGCGGCACTTGAGTTTGTTCTAAGACTAATAAAATGTTGTCGCGCACGCTCATGTTCCGGAAAATGCTTGCTTCTTGAGCGAGATAGCCTATTCCCAAATGCGCTCGCTGGTGCATCGGCAATTTAGTGATATTTAAATCGTTGAGCCAAACAGTTCCTTGATTGGGTTTTTCTAATCCGGTTGCTATATAAAACGTTGTGGTTTTGCCTGCCCCGTTGGGGCCGAGCAGTCCTACGATTTCTCCTTGGGCTACCGAAAGGTTGACGCGACTGACTACATTGCGTTTTCCGTAGGATTTGTGGATATTTTCGAGTACAATTTTCATTTTCGCTCCCGGCAACCTCTACAAGCTAAATTTCCGACTGCGGCTTTGTGCGATCGAGTCTGAAGTTGATATTTTACAATCTTCACCTTCTTAATTATTTAAAGGCGAAATTTCGCATCTATCCCAAGTAGTATGTTTTTACTGATGCGAAATTTCGCTGCCACCAGCTATTTTTACCTGGGAGCTGTTCGAGGTCTTGCGGGCGGTTTAACAGCGGGCTGAGGATTTACTGGGGGACGTGGCGAGCCAACTGCATTTTGGGCTGCTGCATCTTGTTCCGGGGGAACCAGATAGACAGATTCTACCTGTCCTGGGTTGTCTGGCAGGGCAATAAACCGCCCTTCGTCGATGAGGTATGTTATGGTTTCGCCGCGCAGGCTGTTGCCCTGCTGCAATACGTAAACATCTCCGCTGAGAATGATCCGGCGCTCGCGGCTGAAATATTGAGCTTGAGCTGCAGTTGCTTGTATTTGGCGGGCTGGATAGTTGATTTGGACGTTGCCGCGGGCTGTCACGATGCCGGTTTTGGAGTCGGCTTCTTGAATGTCCGATCGCACGCTGAGAGTGCGCGGGGGCCCGGCTTGCGGGTAGGTGGGAGAGGCGATCGCGCCTGCCAGAGTGAGGGGCAACAGCAGCGATAATCCTTTGAATATTCCGGAATTGAGTAGTTTAGCGGAGGGCATCATAAGCTTGGAGCCTCAAAATTTGTGAAATTGCTCAACGGCATTACCTCCAGTTTTGACACTGACAGATAAGCTACTAAGCTACCGGCAGCATTTAACTTGCCTGTTGAGACTGAGTAAAGGTCGCCGGACACGGCATCTACATTTTTCTCTATGGAGATTAGATGCACGACAGCTTATCAGTTAGGTATTTTATTTTAACGGCCAGAAAGATTCTCGTGAGGATAATTGATTGACCCGAGAGTCTCAATCAATTATCCTAGCAAGACAACAGCCAATAAAATTAGCTGTTTTGCTCAGTGGCTGGAACTGTCTTGACGGAACCGGCAAGATGCTCGTTCCAGAGCAAATCAATCTGCTTGTGGAGCCGCCAACAAAGCCCGGTCTCCTCTGTATAGAGGCAAAATCTGCTGCACACCCCAATACAAACATTTATTTAACCTTGATTTAACTTTTTGGTACTTTGATAATTCGCGGCAATTGCAAGCCTGCAACTTCTGTACCTGCGAACAAGGGTACAAAATTAGCTACTTCTTCCGGGCCGGCTTGTTGCAAAGCGCTCAAAAGTTCAGCACTTTGTCCGAGCAAGTCTTCAACCGAAATTCCGGTATAAGTCTGCTGATAATAACTGAGCCGATTTATTCCTTCTCCCAGCAAGATTACTGCACCGCGCCAGTTTTGATTTGCTAAGTGATAAAGCGCTACCGCAATTTGCAATATTCCCTGATAAAACCTTTTTTCCGGCTCGCCTGCTTCCATCCACAAAGCCTCGAAAGTATCGTGACAAGCGTAAAATTCTTGGCTGTTAAACTGTTCGATACCTTGCCAAAAGTCGAGCGGGATTTCCTCTGTCATTTGATTGCAGATTGGGGATGTTCGATTGAGGGCGTGTGTTTGAGTAGGCGGCGATCGGTTTTTTTTAATAGCTAAGTCTTAAAAAGAGGAAAAATAACGACCTTTTTTCCAAACTGCTGCCATTTCACGACCGCCTACTTAACCGATTACATTGTTTCTCTGACAGCTTGAATCTGATCCATTCCAATTTCCTGCTTAGTTCCAGCGAAATCGTTATCTGGCATCAGAAATAACATACAGTGACACTCTTTGCGCTCGCGCATGGGAATGCAGGGACAGTTCCAGTAGGCGGCTTTGACTTCGGCTTCTTTATCTTCGTAGTGGCGACAAGGGCATAAGGGAGCACCTAGTTCGTCCTTGTGCTTTGCTAGTCCTTCTATCACGACAGCAGTGACGGAAGGCTCGGAACAAAAGTAAGTTCCCGTGCGCTTGGCGTAGGTTTCGGAGAAATTCTTCATCGCCTCCAAAGTTTTTTGATTGGAGAGTTTAGACTTTTCTGTTGTGTTCATAGTTAAGGATCGGAGTTGAGGATGCTACGAGCTTTTGACAATTGTACCGCAGAATGTGATTTTAAACACTTGATATTTCTGTTTACTTACAAAGAGGAAAACCTTGACAAAAATTGAGTGTTAGGTGGTCGGTTTTTTAGTGCTGTTTGTCTATGCCGGACGGTTCGGGAAATTGGCTGCAGACCGGGTTTTTGGAGCTGCCAAAAGACTTCGGCAGTCGATCGCCCTCAAAATTCGTCCCCCAAAGGGGATAAAAATCGGATAAAATAGCAGGGCGCTGTCGGTGTTAGCGGCATTTTATGGCAACTTCCCTTACCGCACCCGCAGCAAAAAATCTGCTTCCTCTGGGCTGATTTGACCCGCTAACACGGATCTAGTCGGATTAGTGTCAGAATTGACCCCCCGCACTGTTAGTTATCTGTACCTGCTGTCTGTTAGAGGTTTGCACGCTTGGTTTTGAGGTCGAGTACAGCAAACTGACCCGTATTTATCGCAACTTTTGCACGATGAACAGTCAGAAAAAGCGTTTGCTATTTCGGGATTAGAAGGTGATTTGCTCTCCGGCGGCAAAGAATTTCAGCTTTTGGGCGATCGAATTTATCGCTGGTACGTAACAGGACTTTCTTAGTTTGGTAACTCCTACAAACTTTAGTAGCAAAAGCAATCATTTCCGTTTGCCAGTTCCCGAATAAGTTTTGTAAACAGTCCTGGTTAGCGTGCCTCGATGACTGAATCAGATTTATTTTACCAAGCGCGAAGGCGCAAAGGGCGAAAAAGAGGAAAACCTGATTTATTTGTTAGAATTTTGGGTAAATAGATATATGTCATCCCGCTGATATTTGAGTTGAAATTGAGGGTTATTTTGGAGTTGAGTTACTAAGTTTTTAACAAACTCTCGATCGCTCATCCAGCCGGGGTAGCGCTGGTTCACCAATACATATTCAAATTCTGCGAGATTTGCAGGTGGCGCGTGAGCTTGAGTTAATTTTACTAGAGGGCGGTGCGTTAAGTGCGGAGCAATGTGAGAAGTTGTTAAAACACTGCCTTTGGTGTTGACGAGAGCGATGGCTTCTCTGGTAGCTGGCAAAGTGTCGAGCGAATCTAAATAAATAGTCCAAAAATAGCCGTATTTTCCTAGAGCTAAGAAAGCAATCAACGACCAAATTACAATGACTCTAGGCAATGGATAATTAGGAATTGGCAATCTATCAAATATTGTCTTTCCGTGTTGCTGGTTTCTCTCTGCTAAACTAGAAATTACGGCAACCAACAAAAATGGCAATATCGGAATAGAATATTGATGAATCAAATCGCGCTGAGCGGGGATATCGGAAAGAATATTCATCGCCAACATCGGTACAGCACTAATTAAAGGTGTCAAGTGACGCGGCGAAATCCACCAAATTACAGGCAAAACTAATAACGCTAAATATTCAAAAGTATCCCAAGAAAATAAACGCCATAAAATGAGATTTGGTTTCAATATTAAATTTACAGCAATTTCTAAAACTGAATTACCTAAATATCCATAGCGCCCGATTCCCGCGTGTTCTCTTCCCTGATTAAAATACGGTATAACTGCCTGAGTAGCTACCAGGAACCAACCCGCGCCGAGAAATAAAGCGATGAGTCCACAATTACGCTTTTTTTCAAAAAACAACAGCCACAAACCCATCGCAGCCACGGTTAAAGATAACACGGCTTTGCAGCTCAAAACTAATACAATGGCAGCACAAAACCATACTGTTTTATTCAGCCGTGCAGCTAAGATTGCTGCTAAGAGTGCTGGCAAAGCAATTACTTCCGGGTGGAAGTCGAACAGATTGACGTTAAATACTAATGGATAGAGGAGGTAAATACAGGCGATCGCCCAAGCTATGCTATTATTTAATCCGGCTTGACGCGCCAAACTCCAAGTCGGCAAAGCACCCAATGCTAGGGAAACTGCTTGCACTAACAACAGCCAATGTACCTCGGGATATATTTTGTAAAGCAAAGCCACAAAATACATCACCCAAGCGGCGTGATTCCCCATGTGATGAATTTCGAGAAATGACGAAAACGGCGTTTGTCCCTGACTGATTAAATAAGCTACTTGGTCGTAAATTCCCAGTTCAAAAGCGTTGGACTCAAACAGGGCGTGCCGCGTGCTGCTGCAAAGGAAAAATATTAGAGAAAAAAGGGCGATCGACACAATGACAGGATAATACTTTAGATTATTCAAAGAGTTTAATTTATTCATTAATACTACTTACTTTATGATTTTGTTAAACAAAAAAACATCGTCTTGCTGATAGCTTATTTGAAACAGTGAAGATTTTTGAAGTTGAGCAGCTACACTCACAGCAGTATCGGCAGTATCGTGCCAAGGATGGCGCAAATTTAGCAGTATATACTCAAATTCATTTAAACTTTGTCCGTTAGCAACTTGATGCAGCAATTTTATTGTTGAACGGTGAGCGAGATGAGTTGCTAGGGAATTATCAGTTAAAACATTGCCTTTAGTTTGCACGAGATTAATTGCCTGCCTCGTCGCTTGCCAATTATCAAGAGACTCTAAATAAACTGTCCAGAAGTAGCCGTACTTTGCCAAAATCACGAAAACTAACAGCGACCACAAAATCAACAAGTTTGACAAATTGGAAAACCACAATTGTACCCACCTCCATCTGGGGGTAGTCCAGATATTTTTAATAGGTTTAATAGAAATGCTTTTCGATATTTGCTTCCCAAATCGAGGAATCCAGTTGCGGTGATTCCACAGATAATTGTCGGCATTTTTACCAAAATTATTCCCTCTTTTCTCTCTGTCTGCTAGGGTAGAAATTACAGCAATTAATATAAAGGGAAATATGGGTACAGAATACTGGTGGATCAAATCTCGCTGAGCCTCAATATCCGAAAGAAGATTCATCAATAGCATGGGTAAACCAGCAATTAATGGCGACAGGTGCCGCGGGGAAAGCCACCAGATTACAGGCAAAAATAACAAAGTTAAATATCCCAAAGTATCTGCTGAAATCAGCCGCCCCGCTACTAGATGAGGTTTTAGAATTAAATTAATACCAATCTCAAAAACCGAGTTTCCCAAATAATGATATCGCCCGATACCTGCGTGTTGCTTGCCCTGATTGAAATAGGGTACAATGGTTTGAGTTGCAATCAAAAACCAAGCCGCCCCGAGAAATATAGCTATCAGTCCGCACCTGCGCGTTTTTTCAAATAAAAACAGCCAGATACCCATCATTAGAACTGTCAAAGATAGCACGGCTTTGCAGCTTAAAATTAATAGAATGGCGGCACAAAACCACAATATTTTATCAAGTCTAGCTGCTAAGACTGCGGCTAAAATTGCTGGCACAGCAATTACTTCGGGGTGGAAGTCAAAAAGATTGACATTAAATACTGCGGGGTAAAGCAGATATGCGGCTGCAATTGCCATTGATGTTCTTTCATTTAGGCCAGCTTGACGTGCTAGACTCCAACTAGGCCAAGCACCTAACGCTAGGGAAACAGCTTGCACTAATAAAAGCCAGTGAACGTCTGGATATATTTTGTAAAGTAAAGCTAGCGGGTAGAAAATAAATGCTGCGTGATCGCCCAAAATGTTGATTGCCATTAAAGAGGAAAATGGGGTTTGATTTTGGGATATTAAATAAATTGCTTGGTCAAAAATTGCTAAATCGAATGCTGTTGAATGAAACAAAGCGTGGCGCGCGCTGCTGGTGGCAAAAAGGATTAGGGTTGCTACACCTACCATCCATGCTACAGGGTGAATTTTTTTCTGTTTTAAATCGATCATTTTAAATTATTATCTATAGCCAAATTTTTGAAATAGCAAAACATCATTTTTATGATATTTTAATTTAAAGTTGGGAGATTTTTTGAGGTAATTTGCCGTGCGATCGCCTATTTCTTTAGTGTCGGGCCACGGATGGCGCAAATTCAACAGTACAAAGTCAAAATTAACCGAATCCGCCTCGGAGGAAATTTGCGAAAGTGCCTTAATTGTCGATCGGTGAGCCAAGTGGGGGGCAAGTCGGTTGTCGGTTAAAACGCTAGCTTGTGGCTGAATTTGGCTGACAGCTTCCCGCGTCGCTTGCGCCGTGTCGGCGCGATTTAGATACAGCCAAAAATCCTTATATTCGCCCAAAAATAAGAAAACTATTAACGACCACACAATTATTGTTTTTGAAGTATTTAAATTAGGAATTGAGAATTGGGAATGAGTAATTGGTATTTTTTCTCCTTCTCGTTTTTCCTTCTTGCTTCTTCCTGCTTCTGTCGAGATAACTGCTAACAATAAAAATGGAATTACTGGCAGCGAATACTGATAAGCAAAACTGCGCTGAAACGGTTCTTCAGAAAGGACATTCAAAACTAAAGTCGGCAGCGCGCCAACCAGAGGCGTTAAATAGCGAGGGGAAAGCCCCCAAATCACGGGTAAGATCGATAAAAATAGATATTTAAGAGTGTCGAGAGACAAAACTTTTCCTAAAACTAACCCAGGCTTTAATAGCAAATTTGCAGCAATTTCTAATACGGAGCTTCCCAGATAAGCATAGCGCCCGACGCTGCCGGATTCAGTCCCCCTAAAACCTGGAATAATTGCTTGAGTCACAATTAAGAACCACGCTGTGCCGGCAATAATAGCAAAAAGTGCGATCGCCCTTTTTACTCTGTTTTTCCCAGATAAACTTTCCCGATCGAAGAGTAGCAGCCACAAACCCATCGCCGCCACAGTCAAAGATAAAACCCCCTTGCAGCCCAAAATCAAAATGACCGCAGCACAAAACCGCCAAGGTTGGCTCAAGCGCGCCGCCAAAATCGCCCACAAAATAGCAGGTAAAGCTATAACTTCCGGGTGAAAATCAAACAAATTAATGTTGAAAACCACTGGATAAAGCAAATAAACCGCTGCCATTGCCGCCGATTTTTTATGATTCAAACCAGCTAGACTTGACAAACTCCAAACAGGCAAAGCACCCACAGCTAAAGCAACAGCTTGTACCCCAAAAAGCCAGTGAACGTCGGGAGATATTTTGTATAATAATGCTAGAATATAAAAAATCAAACTAGCGTGATCGCCCATAATGTGAAATCCCAAAAATGAGGAAATCGGCGGCTTTCCCTGGGCGATTAAATAAATAACTTGGTCGAAAATGCCTAAATCCCAAGCGGTTGATTGAAATAAAGCGTGCCGCCAACTGCTGCACAAAAAGAAGATGGCAGCAGCCGCACCTGTCATCAAAATTACACTCGGCGGAAACAATTGAGCTGGGGGTAATTTGTCCGGAAGTATGCTGCGGCTTTCCTCGCTGGAGATACTAAGATTTTCTGAGGAGTTTTGCATAAAAACTGGGACTAGCTGACCGTTCTAAATATCATTTACTCAATAGTCTGCCCAGGAGGACGGAAGTTTGTACCCTTGTAGGTACCCGCCAGAATTTGTTCGGGCAAACTTTTACTAATTTTAATCCCCGCAATCGTAATATTAGAATAGCCCAAAAAACATTAAACAATTGTGAAAGCAATAACTCTTCTCGGCTCCACAGGCTCCATCGGCACTCAGACTCTGGATATTGTAGCTCAATACCCCGATCAATTCCGGATTGTCGGCTTAACCGCCGGACGAAATGTAACGTTGCTGTCCCAGCAAATTCGCCAGTTTCGACCGGAAATTGTTGCGATTTGCAACGAAGATAAATTACAGGAATTGAAGGAGGCGATCGCAGACATCGATCCTCAACCTATTTTACTTGCGGGCGAGTCAGGCGTTGTCGAAGTTGCCAAATATGGCGACGCTCAAGCCGTCGTCACTGGCATAGTTGGCTGTGCCGGTTTGCTGCCAACAATTGCTGCTATTGAGGCAGGCAAAGATATCGCCTTAGCCAATAAAGAAACATTAATAGCTGGTGGCCCCGTTGTCAACCCCCTGATCGAAAAATACGGTGTTAAAATACTGCCCGCTGATTCGGAACATTCGGCTATTTTTCAGTGCCTCCAAGGTGTTATTGCTGGCGGGTTGCGGCGAATTATTCTCACAGCTTCGGGGGGCTCTTTTCGAGATTTGCCGATCGACAAGTTAGCAGAAGTAACAGTAGCTGATGCTTTGAAACATCCGAATTGGTCGATGGGGCAGAAAATCACGATCGATTCTGCTACTTTGATGAATAAAGGATTAGAAGTAATTGAAGCTCATTACTTGTTCGGGATGGATTATGACGATATTGATATTGTCATCCATCCTCAAAGCATAATTCACTCGTTAATTGAGCTGCAAGATACGTCTGTTTTGGCACAATTGGGATGGCCGGATATGCGCTTGCCGCTGCTTTACGCTTTGTCTTGGCCGGAGCGAATTCATACAGATTGGGAACGGCTGGATTTGGTAAAATCTGGGGATTTGACTTTCCGAGAACCAGATCATGAAAAGTATCCCTGTATGCAGTTAGCTTATGCGGCTGGACGTGCAGGCGGTTCGATGCCAGCGGTGCTGAATGCGGCAAACGAACAGGCGGTAGCGCTATTTTTGGAGGAGAAGATTCAGTTTTTGGATATTCCGAAGTTGATTGAGAAGGCTTGCGAAAAACATCAAACCGATAACTGTCAAAGTCCGGCTTTAGACGATATTTTGGCGGCGGATACGTGGGCGCGGCAGGAAGTTTTGGCAGAGAGTATGGAATTGGGCGATCGCATTCTTTTGGTTCGCTAATTGTATCCCCAGACTTGCACTTACTCACAAGCCCCCCGGGGAATTAATTCCCCCTCTCATAGCTAAAGTCGGTTGAAACTGAAAGGTTGCACCATTCTCAATAATCCTTTTACGAACAGGCTTTCCGGCCCGTTAAGGAAGACTGGTACAAAATGTTAGTTGAAACCGACTGCCCAACCTTAATAAATATTCAGTTTTATTTGAGAATAATTTAGCTATGAGACAGGGGTGTCAACCGCCTGCAGACTATGCAAAAAAGTGCAACATACCGCCAAAAGCCTATTAAAAATAGACTGGATTTTAGTCTTTTATTGACTAACTCCCAACTTTGCCGCAAAATCAGCGGCACTCATCTTTTCGTAGATTTCAAAAGGTTGGTGAATCCAAGGATTATCGGCTAAATAATCCACATAATAATCGGGCACCGCTACCGAACAAGCCTTGTACCAAAGCACAGCAGTCCGAATTTCCTGAATATCCTCGCCGTAGCGGTTCTTCAGCCAAGCAATACTTTGCTGCAAACTAATTCCCGAATCCACCAAATCGTCAACCAGGAGAATGCGGCTGCCCAAATTATCGCCCACCATGGTCAAATCGCGCGCAAACTCGATCGCACCCCGGACTTTTCCCTCGTCCCCACCATAGGACGAGGCCGCTAAAATCGCCAGAGGTTTGTCGAAAATCCGCGACAGAGTATCTCCAACCCGCAGCCCTCCCCTAGCCAGACAGACAATTCGATCGAATTTCCACTGAGATTCATCAATTTGTACAGCCAAATCCTCAATTTTCCGATGGTATTCTGACCAAGAAACGTAAAGGTCGCTCATGCCTAATATTATTGAAATATCAAAGATATTATTAAGTATTTGGGGGGCAATGACATGAATGCAGACGAACTTCTCAGACGGTATGCAGCCGGAGAACGAGTTTTTCACAAAGTAGACCTGAGCGGTGCCAATATGTCAAGGACTAATTTGCGCGATATTGACCTGAGTCAAGCTAATTTAAAAGGTGCAAATTCGATCGGCCTCACCCTCTACAGAGCCAATCTGTATCAAGCAGATATCAGCCAAGCCAACCTCTCCCAAGCCAACCTCATGTCCGCTAATTTCGGCGAATGCCAGGCCGTGGGAGCGAACTTGAGCGGAGCCATTTTGCGGAGTGTCCTGCTCACCGCAGCCAATTTAACGGGGGCGAGTCTCAGGGGTGCAGATATGAGAGATGCAAACCTTCAGCGGGCAATTTTGATTCAAGTTTATGCAGTTAACGCTAACTTGCAAGGTGCAAACTTGACAGAAGTAAAACTTTGCGGAATTAACCTCAGCAAAGCCAATTTAACCGATGCCAACTTAACACAAGCCGATCTCAGCGATGCTAATCTAACTCAAGTAAATCTGAGCTGGGCAAATTTGACCGAAGCAAATCTGGAAAAAGCGGATTTGAAGGGAGCCGATTTGAGCGGAGCTAACTTGAGCTGTGCAAATCTCCATCGAGCCGATTTGAGCGGAGTTACTCTCAAGGGAGCAAATCTCCGGGGAGCAAACTTGCATCAAGCAAATTTGCGCGGGACAAATTGGAATGAAGCGAATCTGAGAGAGGCGATGATGCCTGACGGCAAAATCTCTGAGTAAATAAGCTGCAAAACAGAAGTTAAAACCGAAGGGTGCTTGTAGCGCACCCTAAATTTAGCGTAATTCCTGATTTTTTTAAGGGAATTTAATTCTGCCTTCATGTTACAGTCCATTGAAAGACGAGTGGCAAAAATTTGGGGGCCACAGTTTAAGCTACAACTTAAGCTACAACTTTCAGCCAGCCCCGGCGAACGGCGTGGAGCAAGCGGTTGATGGCTGTGTGATCTTCTTCTGTAAGACAGTCATTTAACAGGGCTGTCTTGAGCTGTTCTCGGTGAGTAGAAGTCAGCAGACCGGAGTGATAGACCTGAAAGACTAGCTCTGCAATAGTAAATTGAGGTAAAAACGTTTGGGTCATCATCTGTTTTTTTTTACTGACTTTTGACAGTATTGACTGATTTCCCCAACATTTATGTGATTCAAATACGCGAGTAAATGTGATCGATTGGGTCTTAATTGGTGATTTGTGTCAGCCGGAGTAGGGGATCGAATGTTTACTCAATCGCCTTGCGAGTCAGAACACAAACCCCGTCATGATTCCTCGGTTTTGGCAACTCCGAAATCTCTACTTTTTGTCTAGATACCTTGACAAAAAATTTAATATTTATTTATTTATAGATTGCGAATGGCGGGTAATTAATGAGTGCTAACTAAATAGATCCACTTACTTAAACGTAAAACTTTTACGGTGTTCAGACATCTGTTTTGATTGCATTTACTGAATGTCTGGGTGTGGGGGTTTTTCCGTGTATCTACTTAATGACTGGTGACTGGAGGCTACTGACTGCTGACTGCTTCATATCAAAAATCCCGGCTTCTTCAAGGAACCGAGTTCGAGCTTTGCGATCGCCGCACAATTTTTTGTTGAGAAGGTTAATGGAGCGACACACTCGCGGAAATCTGATTGCTGGCGAAGCTATACAGGAAAGAAACTAGAAATACCGATCTCAACTGCCTGTGTCAGAGGACTCATCGGACATCCTCACCCATCCGCGACGGATGGCGTGAAGCAGGCGGTTGACTGCATTTCGGTCCTCGGCGCTGAGAGCGCTTTCGCAGATGGCGCGCAGTCGGTGGCTTTGAGTGCGAGTCAGATTGCCTGAATGGGTGACTTGATAAAACAGTTGAGAGATCGCGCGATCGGATTTTAAACTCAGAACTTGCATGAAATCTCGTTGAACTGCACGATTATAATATCGAGCATTTGAGAATAGAGTAGGGTGATTGCAGCAGGCTAAGCTGTGCGATCGTTCTTGGCTCAACTTGTGACCGAAGTCTCCGATTATACGTGAGTTCACTCACAGAGAACGAGAGACCTCGATCGCGCTGTGATTGCGGCGGTAGCCTCATTGGAGTAAACCTCGAAAACTTCTGAGCCCAAGACTTTGAGCGCCCCGCGCCACTGGGCAGCGGGATTGCGTCCGTTCGACATCGGAGGCTATGGACTCGAAAAGCTGTGAAACTTTGAGTTTTCGACAGTTGCAGCCGAGGGCCGAAAGTTGCGATCGGCGAGCCGCACCCTGAGATACAATAATCATAAATACTTCTATGCCATCTGTAAGCAGGCAGGTAACACAATGATAATTATTAGCTACTTTTCAGTTGCCTTAATCGTTTTTCTTGTTTGGTTCAAAAGTTTTTGGAACGATAAGGCTACATCTAAAAAAGACTTGATATCTTGGATAGCCTTAATAATCGGACCTCTGGCTTGGCCTGTTGTTCTGCCCCTATCCCTTTTGCAAATTACCAGCAAAAAGTCGGTTGTACAAACAGCTCAAGGCGAGCAAAAAATATAATAAATAAATTGTGGAAGTAACTGACTCAAACACAGTCGGTTATCTCGTCATAAAATATCCCCAGTGCCTCGCTCGTCGCAGCGAGTAAATTATCTTGTTTTTTTTAGGGTAAAATTTTGCACCTAGAAGGTTTAATTAAATAAAACTTCTGAATCTCCCAACAGTATTTTTTGACCGCTCTCACATTCTGATTTATGCTTTTTGACGCCTACTTTTATTGTGTCACATCGTGATTTAATGCTGCTGCTGAGTCAACATTGTCAGACCAAATTTGTCCGACAGCGACCGCAACATTTGTTTCAAAAAAAAAATATCTGCCACTTCTACCAAGCTCAAACTTAATAAGCAATGTAAGTAGAGCGGTACGAAAAAAAATAATATCTTCTAGGGGCGGGTTAAGCGAATATCTTTAAAAGCCGGCAGTTTATTGCTGGACTCAGCCGCCCTCCATTCTGATAAGTCGGTTTATTTTCACCTACATACTTAACACGGTCTGTTGCTTGTAAAAGTATAACTTTAGACATATTTTAGCGTTGCGTTGACCAACTGAATAAGTTTTATGACGTCCGGCGGCTCCGTACCATTTATCGAATTTGAGAAAATCATTGCCAGATGTGGAAAAATAGATAAAATCTTTACCATGCAAGCTTTTGAGGCTATAGGCTTTCAAATTTTAGCGGCTGCCAACAGGAAATTGTAGAGTTTGATATCGCCCAAATTGCCTAACTCTTACCCCAGTTAGATACACAAGTAAAGGCAGAGACTGCAATATGAAACAGGCAACAACAAATCTTTCAAATCTCAAGCAGGACTTGTTGTATGCGATCGGGCATCAAGAGTTCATAACGCGATCGGAGTTTTGAGAGGTGTTGGGTTTTTGGGAACTTATCAAAAAAAGTGCCGTCACTGTATCAAACTTTGCTATTTGCACAAAAAGTTGGAGTAAAAATGAACCAAGTGTCTGAGAAGCGAATTTATCGAATTCTTAATCTAGTGTCGCTGCTAGCGCTGACCTACTATGCAGCTACTTCTATCAATTACATTTTCGAGCGCGACCCTCACATCTACAGCTACGACAGCCAGACCAATTCCAATGCGTCAACAGCGCAACTTGAAGCACGCCGCTCTGCGGAATAGTACAGCTTGTTTATGAAGGCCGAACCAAATTTCCGGAAAATTGCTAATTGTTAATGAGCAGCTCGAAGTTAACAATTAGCAAGAAGATATTTGGTTAAAGCAAAATATTGTTAAGTTAAATTGTCAAATCTCATTATATAAAAACTTACAGACGCTCGGGGTGGCTTGTCACCCTCAAGAGTCGCTGGAGGGCGATCCGAAGATTTCTCTGTTCTACATTGTGTCGCAAACCAACAGAAAATTAAGATGCGCTGCTGCTGATTCTCAGCTTTGAGAGTACCGTCAGAACTCTAGCGGGCCACGCCAAATCCAAACTTCATCACACAAGCGCTGGATTGTCTGGATGGATCTCGCTCATAGCTGAAATCAGCTATTTTTGTTGAAAAACCGGGTTGTTTCGAGAAAATCTGCCGTCTCGCGAGGGATATAACAGTCCTGGACGGAAAAACCCGGTCTCTGCACGTAATTTGGTCATATACCCTCGAAGTTGACAACGAGAAACCGGGTTTTTTCGGAAGCGTGCGTCTAGGACTGTATAGGTTAAAAAATCAAGGCAATGGGCCTCAAGAGTGGGTTCAAGAGTGTGTTGGAGATAAGTAAATTGCCACTAAAACCAGTAACTCCAGCAGCTTAAATCGCTTTATAGGGCTAGGTTTGATTGAATAGGACCCGCAAGTGCGCGGGCTTGCTTTGAAAGCCAGCTAAAAAATTTTGATTTCTGGGGAACTATTAGCGGAAGTCAAAAGTCTGGTCAAGCAGAGTATACTGAAAAATCGCAACTCAGTTACAGCCCCTTTGCGGGCGATCGAACTCTCCGGCGATCGACAGTTGCCAACGACTGCGGTAGAACTTCTCAATCTTGAGAGTATACTCCCATTAAAAATGGTCTCTGTGTGTTTTCCGGCTATTGTTTAAAAAATGACTAGCCACACCGACCGTCAGTATGGTAAACTCGCAAACGTTTAACTGGAATATTTTCGTGTTACAGGAGGCAGTGGTGGAGTCGAGAGTCAAAAGCAGGAAACAACCGAGATTTGCTGCTCCACGAAGACAGAATTCAACTCGCGCTCTCAGGCTCGCTGCTGACAATTTAAATTACATGACAGCTTATAGCAGCCGGGTCAATTAGGGTCTCAACCGATGTCCGGTTTCATTTATTGAATCCCTTTGGAGGGAAAAGTGTATTGTAGAAAAATGATTGATTTTTTAGGAGGAGTGTAAATGACACAGGTAACTAATCCAACACAACCAGCAAGTTCACTATCAGGTGGTGTAGGTGGCGGTGGCTTTACCGTTATCGGCACCCAAGGTGACAACAGGTTGAACGGCAGCGCTGGCAGCGATATCATCCAGACTTTTGCGGGCGCTGATGTCATCGCTGGTGGCAGTGGCAACGAGCTGATTCTATCGGGCGGCGGCAATGACAGTGTCGGTGGCGGCGACGGCAACGATACCATCCTTTCAGGCAGCGGCGCCGATGTGGTCGCTGGCGGCAGCGGCAACGATTTCATCTTTGCCGGTAAAGGTGACGACCTCGTAGACGGCGGCGACGGCGATGACTTGATTTCTGGCGACAGAGGCAACGACACCGTACTCGGCGGAGGTGGGAACGATACAGTCTTTGGCGGCCAAGGCAATGATGTTGTCAGCGGCGGCGACGGCAATGACAGCCTGTACGGCGGTAAAGACAACGATACTGTCAATGGCGGTTCTGGCAATGACTTTATCTCTGGCGACAGAGGCGCTGATGTCCTCACAGGCGGTGCTGGCAGCGATACGTTCTACTTCTTCTCCAGCGGTGGCGATTACCCCGTAGACACGATCACAGACTTTACCCCAGGCGAAGATAAGATCCGCTTGAAATCGGGTGGTGTGTTCTCTGGTTTGGGCACCAGCTTCGAGGCCAGCGAGTTTGTTGTCATTTCTGGTTTCAACGCAGCGGCCCCAGGAACCAACACGACGAACAAGTTGATCTACGACCCAACAAGCGGTGCGTTGTACTTCAACGGCGGCAGCGGAGTGCTAACTGTTGCTCAGTTGCAGACTGGCTTGACGATTACCTCCAGCAACTTCGAGTTGTTCTAAAACAACTGGCAGTTGTGGGGCGGCACCGAATAAGATTTGGGGCTGTTCTCACAAAGCCAGTAGTTTTAAAGGATTTCAACCTCACTCTGCCACAAGCGGGGTGAGGTTGAAATATTCAATGCAGGAACTGAAGCAGGGGCAGTTAAAAAAATCGATCGACAGTTATTGATAAAATTAATCGATCGCCCGCTAGGGCAAAATATAAATACAAAGTTTTTAAATCAGAATTTCTAAGTTTTACTGAAGCGGTCAAGAAACCGCAACTGCACCGCGAGCAATGAGCACTGAAGAATATATCCGGCAAGCCCAAATTTATTTGAACCGGGGGAAGTTAACTGAGGCGATCGAGTTTTGCAAAAAGGCGATCGAACTTCAACCGTTTTCGCCCACGGCTTACACGACTTTAGGCGAAATTCTAGAATCTCAAGGCGATCCGACGGCGGCAAGAGACGCTTTTGTGCAAGCTTTGGAGATTTCGCCGCAGTTTTTTCTGGCTCATGCTTATTTGGGTCAACTTTACAGCGACTATGCGTGGCTGGATGAGGCGGTTTTTCACTACCGACAAGCTCTGGATTTGAAACCAGATTGGGCGGAAGTTCATTATAACTTGGGGAATGTTTTTCACAAGCAGGGTAATTTGTTGGGGGCGATCGACTGTTACCGAAAGGCGATCGCCCAAAAACCGGATTATCTCGATGCTTTATACAATCTGGCTGTGGTTTTAGATGAAAATAGTCAGCTCGAAGCGGCAATGGATACCTACCGACAGGCGATAGCTTTGAAGCCGGATTACGTGGAAGCTTACAGCAATCTGGGTGTGATTTTGCTAAAGGACGATCGGGCTGCTGAGGCGATCGAGGTTTACCAGCGGGCCCTCGATATTAAGCCGGATTGGGCAACGCTGCACAATAATTTGGGTCAAGCCTTGCTGGACAAAAGTCCGGAAAGGGCGATCGCATCTTACCTCACAGCTATTGAGTTGGAACCGGACATGGTTTTGGCTCACTACAATCTGGGAAAAGCTTGGCAATTACAGGGGGAACATTCGGCGGCGCTTGCTTGTTTCGAGCGCGCGATCGAGATCGATTCCGACTATATTTCGGGTTATACAGACGCCGGGTTTTCTTTGATGGTTTTGGGCAGAATTGCGGAAGCCATGCCTTATTTTGAGCGGGCGATAGCTCTGAAGCCCGATTTTGTTGAGGCTTACTGCCGCTTGGCACAAAGGCGGAGACTTGCTGCTGTAGATGATGATGAATTGTCAAGGGCGATCGCTGCGTGCGATCGATTTCTCACAGGACTAACTGGAAGGAAGAAGGAAGAAGGAAGAGGGAAGAAGGAAGAAAAAGAAACTATTCCCAATGCCCAATGCCCAACGCCCAATGCCCAATTACCAATTGCTGAAATCTGCGATAATTTAGCCGAAATTTACTTGCATTTGGGAAATGCTTTAACGGAGTACGGCGGACACGAATCTGCCGCCGTTTATTATCAAAAAGCTTTGCAAATTCAGCCGAAAAATGCAGAGCTTTACTGGCGCGTGGGAAATTCCTTAGCCCAGCAACAGCGCTTGGGCGCAGCAATTGCAGTTTACCGCATAGCTTTGACGATTCAACCTGCTTTACCGCAGGTTTATTTTGAGTTGGCAAAACTGCTGGAAAAACAGGGGCGCTGGGAACGGGCGATCGATTATTATCAAAAAGTTTTAGAGCTGCAATTGCACGGGTATGGAGAGCAGAAGGAGTGGAAAAAACAGAGTTTTATCTTGCCAGATAACACTTCTATAAAACCTCCTCACGGTATTTATTTATCGAGTTGGGATTGGCTGGTTAATGCTAAGTTGGATGCAGAAAATTATGTGGAAATATTTTGGCAACCTGCACCAGAAGCAAGTGCAGAAAATATTCCGACTTCCCAATTTGCGATCGCCAATTCCAAATTGGCAAATTCCGATTGTACCGGTTTAACTTGCGGGCTGTGTTTGCAGCGACTTTCTAAGTGGTTCGATCCGGTGCATTTGGGTTGGGGAGTTTGCCGTTTGTCCAACTCGCAACCGATACCCGTGCAGTCGCCCAAGACTTTTGTGGCGGCAATTCCCAACGGGCGAGTTTGGATTGTTCCGCAGGAAAATTATTGGCTGATTTGCAAGGCGATCGCTGTAATGACTCCTGACAATTATTTATTGGCTGATGTGTCGAGAGATTATCCGGGGTTTTTACCTGGATGCGAAAAACATGATGTTAGAAAACACAGCGTTTTTCAGTTAGAATCATTTCCGCCGTTAAAGCAAATTGACGGCAGCGTGGCGGTGCTTTCTGGTTTGTCGGGAAATGTTTATTTTCACTGGATGGTTGACGTTTTGCCGAGGATAGAATTGCTGCGGCACAGCGGTAGGGATTTGGCGGAGATTGATTGGTTTTTGGTGAATAGTTGTCAGCACCAATTTCAGCGGGAAAGTTTGAGAATTCTGGGCATTCCCGAAGAAAAAGTCTTGGAGAGCGATCGCTTGCCTCACATTCAAGCAACAGAGTTAATTGTACCCTCTTTTGCGGGATATTTGGGCTGGTCTTCTGGGTGGGCGATGGATTTTTTGAGGCGCGAGTTTCTTAAGGGAATTATACCTAGTTCAAGCTATCCAAAACGCATTTATATCAGCCGCAGCAAAGCAAGATACCGACGAGTCTTGAACGAGGAAGATGCGATCGAGGTTTTGGAAAAATTTGGCTTTGTTTCTATTTTACCTGAGTCGATGTCTTTGGCAGAGCAAATAGCTCATTTTTACCACGCTGAGGTGATAGTTGCTGCCCACGGCAGCGGCTTGACAAATACGATTTTTTGCCGCGCGGGAACTAAAGTAATTGAGTTGGTGTCGCCTCACTATATCAGCCATTATTACTGGGGAATCAGTCAATATTTGCAGTTGGAACATTACTTTTTAGCTGGGGAGGCTTTTGAATGCTATCCTGTTAGACAGTTGATGTATCAGAATTCCCTGACTGAGGATATTTTGGTGAACTTGAGTTCGCTGAAAAGGATGGTTGAGGTGGTGGGTTTGAGTTAGTTGGTGTCTGGAGCAAGTTTAATTATGCCCTCGATTGAGAAGATGGAAAAGGCAGCGGTTGATTTGAGTCGGCAAGCAGAAGTTTATTTAGCCGAAGGAAAGTTGAATGAGGCAGTTGCTGCTTGCGAGTCTGCGTTGAAAATTGAACCGAATTTGGGGGCAGCTTGCCAGACGCTGGGAAAGGTGATGCAGGTTCGAGGTGAAATCGAGCAAGCTAAGCAGTGGTATGAAGCGGCAATCGATCGCAATCCAAATTTGCCGGAAGTTTATGCGAATCTAGGCAGTCTGTATTCTCAGGGAAAACAGTGGGAAAAGGCGATCGCAAATTGTCAAAAAGCGATTTCGCTAGCCCCGAATTTTGCTGCTGCTTATCGGCAGTTGGCGAGAATTTGGACGCAGTTGGAGAAGCGAGAAGAGGCTGCAGAATGTTGGTATCAAGCTTTTAATATCGATCCGAATTGGGCAACTGCTGACGAGAACGTCACTCTGGGAAATAGTTTAGTTGAATTGGGAAAGTTCGAGCGCGCTATGGAGTGTTATGCGCGGGCAATTCGATTAAACCCGCAACTGGCAACAGCTTATCACAATTTGGGAGAAATGTTGGTTGGCCAGAAGCGGTGGGATGAGGCGATCGCCAATTACCGACAAGCCATTGCCATCAATCCAAATTCGTTTGAATCTTACCACAGTTTGGGTAAAACTTGGGCGGAGCGAGGAGAATTAGATCGGGCGATCGCCTGTTACAACAAAAGTCTCGAACTCAATCCAAATTATGCTCGTGCTTACCTTGGTTTGGGCAATGTTTTGGTGCAAAAGCGCGAGTTTGATGCAGCCATTAAATGTTACCGTCAGACGCTGGAAATTAATGATAATTCCTACTGGACATACAATTGTTTAGGGGAAGCTTTGGCTCAAAAACAACTGTGGCAGGAAGCTATTAGTTGCTACCGCAAAGCTATTGAAATAAATCCAAATATTCCTTGGTTTTATTTCAATTTGGGAATTGCCTTCACCTGCGAAAAATCATGGGATGAAGCTGTTAGCGCTTACCTGCACGCGATTCAGCTTGAGCCGAACTTGACCGGAATTAATCAGCGGTTGGGATATGTTTTGCGGAAGCGCAGCGAATCCGGTTTAGACAGCACAATAGAAACTTACTGTCAAGCTATTGAGGCACTTGCAAGCGGGAAAATTTACCACAACTTGCTGGAAATTGAGTTAGATGGAGCGGAGTTTTATATAAATTTAGGCAATAGTTTAGCGAAACAGAAGCAGTTGGAAGGTGCGATCGTATTTTATAGCATGGCACTGCAAATTGAACCCAATGCAGAGGAAGTTGTCGCCCAACTGAATGATGTTCGGGCGAAACAACAGGAGTTATACGCACAAATTGCCTCTTACCGCCACCAAATTGCGATCGCTCCGACCAATTCTAAGCCTTACAACGATTTAGGAAATATTTTACCCCAATTAGGAGAATTGGAAGAAGCAATTATTTGCCACCAAAAAGCGAGCGAATTGAGGGGTTGGCCTGAGTGTACAGCGAAAAATTATCAATTTACCCAAGATTGGTTTACCCACAATATTCCTATCTGGCAACGGCATTTGCAGGAATTTACCGGAATTGCGGATTTTCAAGTTGTGGAAATCGGCAGTTTTCAAGGAATGTCGGCTTGCTGGCTGCTGGATAAGATTTTAACTCATCCGACGGCAAAGATTACTTGTATTGATTTGTATTTTCAAGAACATTTTAAGGGCAATATTGTTAAAACTGGAGCAGCAGAGCGGGTAATTGAATTAGAAGGTTACTCTCAAGATTTGTTAGTGAATTTGACTGCGGAATATTACGATATTGCTTACATTGACGGCTGTCACAAACCCACCAGTGCTCTGCAAGATGCGATTTTATCTTGGAGGTTAGTGAAAGTTGGGGGGCTGATGATTTTTGACGATTACGAGTTTACGTTTCCCGACAGCCCGGAGCAAGATACTAAAATTGGGATAGATGTTTTTTTGGAGATGTTTGGAAGTCAGTTAGAAGTAGTACACAAAGGCTATCAACTGATTGTCAAAAAAATCGGCAATCAAAGTTTGGGCGAAGAGCAAACTCTGTGGTCTCTGGGTTGGGAAAAGTTGGCGGATATTGCGGCAAATACGGGTTATTTGGATGAGGCGATCGCCCGCTATCAAACAGCTATTAAAATTAAGTCTGGCAACTACTTAACTTACCACAAGTTGGGTAAAACTCTGCAAGAGAAAGAACTGCTTGACGAAGCTCGGGCCGCTTACCAAGAGGCGATCGCACTCAACCCTCATTTTAGTTGGTCTTACTACTTTTTGGGGGAGACTTTGCAGGCGATGGAGGAACAGGACGCAGCCGCTGCTGCTTACCGCAAAGCTATTGAGTTAAATCCCGATTTTTGTTGGAGTTACAACAATTTAGGCGATGTGCTGATGGAGCTTTCTGAGTGGGAGGAAGCTGCTGTTGCTTACCGCAAGTTAGTTGAACTAAATCCCGATTTTTGTTGGTCTTACGATAGATTAGGTAAGGCTTTGGTTGCACTGGAAAATTGGGAGGACGCGGCGGCGGCTTGCCGCAAAGCTATTGAATTAAATCCCGATGATTGTTGGCTGTACAATAGTTTGGGGAAAGTTCTGGAATCGCAAGAAAATTGGCCCGAAGCAGCAGCGGCTTTTGGTCGTGCTATTGAGCTAGAACCTGAGCATAGTTGGCTGTACAAAAAGTTGGGTGATGCACTGCAGAATCAAGGGGAATTGGAAAGGGCGATCGCAATTTACGAGCAAGGCATCAATCTCGATCCAAAATCCTGTTGGTGTTACGAAGGATTGGGTTTGAGTTTAATTGCCAAACATCAGTGGGAACCGGCGATCGCTAATTTAGTTCAAGCACTGCAAATTAAACCCGATTTGTTTGAAGCTTACGATAATATAGGTTATGCTCTAGAACAACAAGGAGAAGTCGATGAGAGCGATCGCGCAGAATACAGCAATCAAATATTACCCTTAAGTGTTCTCAAAAAATACTGTGGTTTTACAGAAGATTTGACCGTTGCAGCAGAATCTAATCCTAACCTCACCTGCATAGACATCCATCCTGCAAGTCAAATCAATTTATCAGATTCCAAAACAATCGACAGCAGCCGTAGATTTTCGGAAGATCGAAGTCATTCAAAAAAATCTTTTGTTGCCCTATTGCCAAACGGACGAGCTTGGGCAGATGTTGTGACTACCGCCGTAATTACTTCAGACAATAAACTTGTTCGTGATATTTCAATGGGTTGTGCTGAATTGGTAATCACTTCCGACAAATTGCCTCCCGCTGAACACGTCGATGGAAATGTGGCTTTTTTATCTGCTCGCTGGGGTGGAGCGGCTTATTTTCATTGGATGTTTGATGTGATGACGCGCTTCGATATTTTGCAGCGCAGCGGATTGATAGAAACTATAGATAAGTTTGTTGTCAATGCCTGCGATTATTCCTATCAAACAGATACTTTAGATACTTTAGGAATATCTCAAAATAAAATTTTAAACAGTGGCGGGAATTTACACATTACAACCGATCAATTAATAGTTCCGTCAATATCTTATGACGGATCGGGGGCGGTTGCAAAATGGAAGTGTGAATTTCTCAAGCAGACATTTTTAAATAAACAACAGCCTCGCAACACAGAATATTCAGAGCGAATTTATATCAGCCGCCAAAAAGCATCGTATCGGCAAATCCTCAACGAGGAAGAGGTAATTAAATACTTAGAAAAATTTGGGTTTCGCACTGTAAAGTTGGAAACGATGTCGGTAGCGGAACAAGCATCGTGTTTGGCTGCTGCTAAAGTGGTTGTCGCACCTCACGGAGGGGGGTTGACTAATCTAGTTTTTTGCAGTCCGGGAACTAAGGTAATTGAGATTTTTTCTCCCCTTTACGTGCCGCATTGTTATTGGACTATTAGCAATTTGTGCGGTTTGGAACATTACTATTTACTTGGCGATTTGGTTGATGATGGAACTCAGACAAAACCCTTACATAAGAATATGCGGTTGGATTTGGACTCGCTGGAAAAATTACTGACTATTGCAGGAGTTTTGCATGGATAATAACTACCACAATTTGGGGAATTACCTGCAAGAAAGCGGTCGGTTTGATGAGGCTGTTGCTGCTTACAAACAAGCTATTGAATTAAATCCAGATTTTTCGTGGTCTTATCACTGTTTGGGCGATGTTTTGCTGAAACTTGAAAAATGGCAGGAAGCTGTCGCTGCTTACAAAAAAGCGGTTGAGTTAAATCCCGATTTTTCCTGGTCTTATCACAACTTGGGCGATGCTTTGCTGAAACTTCGGCGATGGGAAGAGGCTGCTGCTGCTTACCGCTGCGAGATTGCACTCAACTCGGATTTTGCTTGGTCTTTTTGCAATTTGGGCGACGCTTTAACTAAACTAAAACAGTGGGATGAAGCTATCGTCACCTATTTAAAAGCTGTTGAAATTGACGGAGATTTGCCGGGAATTTACGAGAAGTTGGGATACGCTCTCGGCCAAACAGAGTCTGATTTAAACTTAGTGTTAGAACAATCTCAATTGCAAATTACACCGGAAAATAGCGAGTTTTATTTGCAGTTAGGAAAGAATTTAGCACAGTACGATCGCCCCAAAAGCGCAATTATTATTTACAAATATTTATTGACAAATCTGCCTAGTTGTGCAGAAAGGTCAGCGGAATTAGAGGAGTTGTTGCAGCAGCAAGAAAAGTGCGTAAGCGTTGCCCTCGAACAGGATCGCGCATTAGCCTCATCTCGCGCAACTGTCGCCCAAAAACCGGATGATTGCTGGTCTTATTACAATTTAGGTGCTGTTTTGACCCACCAAAAATATTGGGAGGAAGCGGCGGTGGCGTTTTTCCAAGCAATAAAAATAAATCCCGATCTTCCTTGGTGGTTTTATTACAATTTGTGGGAAGTTTTGGTTAGGCAGAACAAGCTGGATGAAATTGAGAACTTGTGCCGCGAAGTTGTTGCAGCTAAACCCGAGGCTTTTTGGCCTTATCTGAATTTGGGGGAAGCTTTGACGAGGCAAGGTAAAATTGCCGAGGCGATTGATTTTTATCGAACTGTCAGTTACAAACAAAGTTTTGCATCTCTTATCAGTAAGAGAACAGGCAAGATGCCTGTTCCACAAGCAGATACAGGCAAGATGCCTGTTCCACAAGCAGATACAGGCAAGATGCCTGTTCCACAAAATTGGAACTTAAAACCAGTCAAAGTTCCTAACTTTATAATTATTGGTTGTCAGCGGTGCGGGACGACTTCTCTGTATACTTATTTAGCTCAACACCCGCAAATTTTGACTCCGATTAAAAAGGAGATGGATTTTTTTTCGTGGCACTTTGACAGAGGGATTGATTGGTATTTGGCTCATTTTCCACCCATGCCTCGGGGAGAGCAATTTGTAACTGGTGAAGCAAGTCCCAGCTATTTTGACTTTCGGAAAGCACCGGAACGTCTCTACAGCCTGTTTCCAGAGACGAAACTGATTGTACTTTTGCGAAATCCGGTCGATCGGGCGATTTCTCAATTTTACCGCTTGACTGGCTTAAATTGGGAAGCGCGATCGCTCGATCGAGTAATTAGCGATGAAATTGAACGGTTGAGTCAAAATCCAGAATACATCATCGGCGAGGAACCGGGAAATTATTTAGCTCGCGGCAGGTACATAGAATTTATCAAAAACTGGCGGGCTTTCTTTCCCCGAGAACAGTTGTTAATTTTGAAAAGCGAAGATTTTTATGCAGGTGCGGCGACAACACTCAAGCAAGTTTTAGAATTCTTAGATTTGCCGGAATATCAATTGTCTGAATACCAAAATGCTAATCCCGGTTCTTACGAGCCAGTCAATGAATCGGTTCGCGATTGGTTGAGGGATTATTTTCGACCTTACAATCAGCAACTAGAAGAGTATTTAAACACAAATTTTAATTGGTAATAAACTTTATTTTTGCTACTTTCAGGACTTAAGCACGGGTGGTCAGAAACCGTGTTGTTGATCGAATCTTGAGGTGACAACGAAATATTTTTGGGCAAAAACCCGGTTTCTTGGGTCGGAGGGAGTCCCTGATTGCCTCTCTGGCGCGGATGAAGTCGGGCTTACCGGGCATGATAGGGCGCATAAACCGGGGTTTTTGACTCCCGCGCGCCCAAGTCTCAGCAAAAAGACCCGCCTCCCCTTGACAACTCATACTCGTTATGAGTACGCTAAAGTAAGCAAAAGAATTAAACCTAAGTACCTAAGAATTTAAACTCATGCTGACGAATCAAGAAGGTCAAAGAGTACCCAAAGTCACCTTTCGCACTCGCAAAGACAACCAGTGGGTCGATGTCACCACCGATGATATATTTGCAGGTAAAACCGTAGTAGTGTTCTCGCTGCCTGGAGCTTTTACGCCCACTTGTTCGTCAACGCACCTCCCCGGTTACAACGAATTAGCCAAAGTTTTCAAAGAAAACGGCGTAGATGATATCGTTTGTATTTCCGTCAACGACGCCTTTGTGATGAACGAGTGGGCAAAAAACCAAGAATCAGACAATGTGACGTTGATTCCCGACGGTAACGGTGAATTTACTGAAGGCATGGGAATGCTGGTAGACAAAACAGATTTAGGCTTTGGCAAGCGGTCTTGGCGTTATTCGATGCTGGTAAAAGATGGCGTGGTTGAAAAAATGTTTATTGAGCCTGATGAACCGGGCGACCCTTTCAAAGTGTCCGATGCCGAGACGATGCTCAACTACATCAACTCCGCAGCAGCCAAGCCGAAGGTCGTTTCGCTGTTTACAAAAATGGGCTGTCCCTTCTGCGCTAAGGCTAAGGCACTGCTGAGCAAACATGGCTTGGATTATGAAGAAATCGTCTTGGGCCGGGAGATCACAACTCGCTCGCTGCGGGCTATGACTGGGGCTACAACTGTGCCGCAAGTATTTATCGACGGCAAGTTGATCGGTGGTTCCGAAGACCTAGAGTCTTATTTGGCTGTTGCTTAGTTAAACCCAAATACTTAACCTGCGGGTGCGAAGTGCACGCCTTACTCGTTGTAGGGTGTGCAGCGTGCGTATTTGCCCTATTTGGCAGTATTTAGCCCCGTCGAGCTTTCGCTTTAAAAGTTCGATCGCTCTATCGATCCCTTCTCGTGCAACAATTACTGGGGAAGTAATATTAAAAACGCAAGAAATGGGAGTGAACGATCGTGGATTTGAGTTTAGTAGCGTCAAATATCTTAAATCCCCCAATATTGGCTTTTTTCCTGGGAATGCTGGCAATTTTTCTCAAATCTGATTTAGAAATTCCAGCGCCCATCCCCAAACTGTTTTCGCTGTACCTGCTGTTCGCGATCGGATTTAAAGGCGGCGTCGAACTCTCCAAAAGCGGAATTGACCAGCAAATCGCCCTGACAATTTTTGCAGCGATGCTGATGTCAATCTTAGTACCAATTTATACTTTTTTCATACTGAGGATCAAACTCGACTCCTACAATGCCGCCGCGATCGCAGCCACCTACGGTTCCATCAGCGCCGTCACATTTATCACCGCAACCTCATTCCTCACAGCACAGGGGATCGAGTTTGACGGTTACATGGTAGCCGCGCTAGCATTAATGGAATCCCCGGCAATTATAGTCGGTCTCATTCTAGTCAGTATATTTGGCGGGGAAGAAGGAAAACGCGAAATAGTTTGGCCAGAAGTGTTGCAAGAAGCATTCCTAAACAGTTCAGTTTTTCTGCTGATTGGCAGCCTAATTATGGGCATACTAACAGGAGAACACGGTTGGCAAGTTATGAGTCCGTTTACTCAAGACTTATTTTACGGAGTTTTGACTTTTTTCTTGCTAGACATGGGCCTGGTTGCGGCCAGCAGAATTAAAGATTTGCAAGAAGCAGGAGTTTTTCTGATCGGCTTTGCAATCGTAATTCCCATAGTCAACGCACTAATTGCTTTGCTAATAGCCAAATTAATCGGACTGCCACAGGGAGACACTTTGCTGTTTGCCGTCTTGTGCGCGAGTGCTTCTTATATCGCAGTACCAGCAGCCATGCGCCTAACAGTTCCCGAAGCGAATCCAAGTCTTTACATTTCAACTGCCTTAGCAGTGACGTTTCCCTTTAATATCATTGTAGGTATTCCCATATATCTATACGGAATCAATATGTTTTGGAGGTGAGATAATGGAGTCAGTCAAAAGAGTAGAAATCATCGCCCACTCGGTGGAACTGGGCAAGATTTTAGACGGTTTAGACAAAGCTGGCGTCCCCGGTTATTCGGTGATACGTGATGTCGCAGGAAAAAGCACCAGGGATCACGTTTCCCGCAATTCATCAATGACGATGCTGGATAACGTTTACGTGCTGGCTTTTTGTTCGCCAGCTCAAGTTTCAGCAGTTGCAGAAAACATTAGACCCGTGCTCAATAAATTTGGTGGGTCGTGTTTTATTTCTGATGCGGTGGAATTGCTAATTACTAGGTGCGTCGGGTAGAAAGCTGAGTGATGAGTGATGAGTGATTATTGATTAGTGATGAGTGACTTGGTTATTCAGTCCTCTCAGCTAGGACGAAAGTAGGGACACGGCATTTCCGTGTCCTTGCGTGTATCTGCGACTTTAATCCTGGGCTTTGTGCCGCGACAGCCACCGCGAGGATCTCACTTTTGCATCCCAGCTACAAATTGGAGTTTTGAGACCCGACACTGCGAGGCAGAAGGAAACAGCAAGAAGGAAGCAGCCAGAAGAAGTATTTTGACAAATATGAGACTATCCTCAGCCACCACTGGTGAGAATACCAATCCATTTTGGTTTTTGTATAAGTTTTTTGTTATTACTTTAGCATGATTGAAAAAAGGCTATTTTGAAAATAATCTCTGTCTATTGTAGCACTTTTACAAGTTTACAATCATCAGCCATCAACCATTAGCCAGCGGTCATTTCAGGATTAATTACCCTTCGCCACCTCCGAATTCAGAATTCTTAAGAGATAGAAAAGAATCAGTTAAAAAAATCTGTTAACGTGGTAAATTCTAAGCCACAACAGGCGATCCTCTTCGAGGGCTTCGCTAACGCCCGATCGAACAGAGATATTTTCAAGAGGAGTTTAAATCATGGCTACCCTAAAAGTTGGCATCAACGGATTTGGTCGCATCGGACGGCTAGTGATGCGTGCCGGCATCAAAAACCCCAACATCGAATTTGTCGGCATTAATGACTTGGTTTCGCCAGAAAACCTGGCTTATCTTTTCAAATACGACTCCACCCACGGCATTTACGACGGCGAAGTGGAAAGCAAACCAGACGGCATTGTCATTGACGGACATTTTATACCCTGCACCTCGATTAGAAATCCGGCAGAATTGCCTTGGGGTAAAACGAGTGCAGATTATGTTGTAGAATCTACCGGATTGTTTACAGATTTGGCAGGCGCATCAAAACACTTGACGGCGGGAGCAAAACGAGTAATACTTTCAGCACCAACAAAAGACCCGGAAAAAGTTCCTACTTTTCTAGTAGGCGTCAACCACCACAAATTTGACACTGCCAAAGATACTGTTGTTTCTAATGCTAGCTGTACGACGAATTGTTTAGCACCAATTGCTAAAGTAATTAACGATAACTTCGGTTTAGAAGAAGGTTTAATGACTACAGTTCACGCGATGACAGCTACTCAACCAACTGTAGACGGGCCCAGCCAAAAAGATTGGCGGGGAGGACGCGGTGCGGCTCAAAATATTATTCCATCTTCGACCGGTGCGGCGAAAGCTGTTACTTTGGTGTTGCCAGAATTGAAAGGAAAATTGACGGGAATGGCTTTGCGCGTGCCAACTCCAGACGTGTCTGTAGTTGACCTTACTTTCAAAACGGCGAAGGAAACTAGCTACAAAGAAATTTGTGAAGCTATGAAAAAAGCCTCTGAAGGCGAACTCAAAGGCATTCTCGGGTATACTGAAGATGCGGTAGTTTCGACGGATTTTCAGGGCGACGCGCGATCGAGCATTTTCGATGCAGGTGCGGGAATTGAACTGAATTCTAAGTTTTTCAAAGTCGTTTCTTGGTACGACAACGAGTGGGGTTATTCTAACCGCGTGATTGACTTAATCCTGTCGATGGCCGAGAAAGACGGAATTTTGAATAATTAATTTTTTGGGGGGTGGCATTTTGGGCGGACTCACGTGTCCACCCCACAAACAAATTCCTATGATTTTTTGTGGAACGGGCCGGAGAGCCCGTTTCTGATAATGTTACCTAATGTAAGTTAAACTTTTTTTGTTTCCGATTCGATCGCGCTGATGTCTGAATTACCACCGCTCAACAACGAAACTATTTGGGCTATCCTCAACGAAGAGATAGACGATGCTGCCGTCAACCGATTAGTTTGGCAGTATCTGGGCTACCGCTGGGATGCGGAGACTGGCAAGTGGAACAGTGCAGGTGTGGCACCCGAGTGGCGCCAAGAGTACCCGGAACCGCCGGATTTTATCGATTCTAGGCCGGCAACGGTCAAATTGACTCGATCGACTCCTCCAGAAAACAAGCAGTTGCTGAAGGAAAAATTGGGGTTTAAAGGCTATAAAATTGGGGAATTTGGCCCCAGACAGACTCGCAGGGCGACGATGGCTAATTGGTTGATGGGTTTTATGGAATCTGGGGCGTAAGAGCAATTTTGGATGGCTGTGCGGTTGTTGCCACCGTTACAGTACAGAGGTTATGAGATTTTTTGGCAGGAAAACCCCTAAATCCCTATTTTAAGGATTGGAACCTGGATTAAACTCTTCCTTTCTTTCTCTGCGTCCTCTGCGTCCTCTGCGGTTCATTAACAAAAATTAAGCCTGTTGAAAGTCAAAAAAGACTAGAAATCACCACTTCCAACCTCCTCACGCCCAACCCTGACATCGGACTGTTCCGTAAAGTATCCTAGAGTCGGCACAAAACAACTGTGAGGTAAGCTTTATGAAAACAACCACCCTATCTCGCTTAACCGGCATTTCCCTCGCTACGCTAATGCTAGCAGGCGTTTCAGTCAATGCGACCGCCACACCAGCCATTACCGAACCCGCAACCCAACTCGCCCAAGCAACTGCCAAAAAACGCCTCGTAGTCATGGACTTCGACTACGGCACCACCAACAGCTATTACACTTCCTACAGGGGAGTCGGCGCAGCCAAAGGCATCAGCGAACTGCTAATCAACGAACTCGTCAACAACGGCACGTATACAGTAGTCGATCGTAGCAAACTCGAACAAGTGCTCAAACAGCAAAATCGCAGCGGTGCGATGGATGCCGGCACAGCAGCAGAAATTGGCAAGCAGTTAGGAGTTGACGCCGTACTCATCGGCACCATTACCAAGTTTAATATCGACAAACAATCCGGCGGCGGTAGTTTCATGGGAATCGGCGGCGGTTCGCAAAAAACCAAAGCTACCGTTCAAATAGACGTGCGGTTAATCGGTACAGCTTCCGGAGATATTCTTGCCACTGCCAAAGCAGTAGGAGAAGCGGATCAAAGCGCTTCTAATATTTCCGTCAGGGGTATTGGTGGCAATTCCAGCAGTAGCAATGAAGACTCACTTTTAAGCGAGGCCGTTGACAAAGCCGTATCTCAAATGGTGACTAAACTTGCAGAAGTATCTAAGAAATTAGGTTAGAAATTTTGAAAGCTTTTTAGATTTGATATTGGCAAGTATTAAATTCCCAATATCAAATCTAAAATTAAGCCAGCTACTCGATCGGCGATGTTACCAGTTAATCTTAGTTTTGTTTAGAAATCGGCATTTTTATTTCTACTGAATTAGATCAAACTTGCTCAACATACTCAAGCCTTAACAGTTTAATTAGCATTGAGATTTTAGTCAGAATTAACAACGCATTTCCCCTGTTGATTTGGGTTGGGAGTCGGGTTCGACGCTACTTTAGAAATGGCATCTCGTTCTTGAATCCATCCAATTTCCCCCGCTTGCAGCTTGGCGATTGCTACTGCATCAACAGTTGGCTTAACTGCCGGGGAAGGCGAGGGAGTGGGAGTTGTCACAGCCGGAGATGGATTGATGGCGGGTTTTGAAACACTAGAAAAATCTTTATTTGACTGGGGTTTGGGAGAGTTCGACCGCACTATTTCAGGAATCGAGCAAACTTTCAATTCCAGCCAATTGCCTTGAGGCGTAAGCTGTTTGTTTGTTACCTGCAAAACGCTGCCGGCAGGGACTGTTCCTTTGACCGTCAACTCACCAATTGCGACTCGCAAATCCAAGCGATCGCCCTCTTTTCCCAATTGCCCAGCCGCAGAACTTTTAATCTCTATAAACGAGCCTGTTTCTAAAGATTTTACCGGAGAAGGTACAGATTCAACTGTTTTCTCCCGCCTGCTGGCAGGATTAACTAAACCGCGTTTCCCGAAAATCGACTCCCCGGCAGTATCGATCGCCCGACCCACCGGAGGGATGAAAAAATAAGCAAATACACCCCCCAAGCCTAATAAAAATAAAATTTTCAGCAGCAGCGACAATCGGCTTTTGCCTTTGTCCGGTGGCGGTACCAACTCCGTTTTCCCTGCAGAATCAGGATCGCCAAAGGCTGTGTTACCGGTCAAATCGGTTGGCAAATCGTCGGTGTCGATCGTTGGTTCCGGAGGCGTATCTAAAGGTGCGACAGACAATTCTGTAAAAGTATTGCCTTCGTCCCTCAAATGTGCGTGACAGTGAATTAAAGCAACAGTGACGTTATCGTGACCGTTTCTAGTATTAGCAATCTCGATCAGCCGATCGCGCGCCTTCGCCACATCAACAGTACCGTCGAGAATTGGCAAAATCTCTGCTTCCCAACATTCCTCAACCCGGTCTTTATCGCTCAAACCGTCGGAACACAGCAGCAAAACGCAATCATCATCCACCGGAAAACGCTGCACAGTCGGGTGCAGACTGTTGGAGGAAGTAATGCCCAAAGCTTGAATCAGAGCTCCGGCGGCCACTTGTTCCAAAGCATCCCGGTAGAGGGAGTAGCCCAAACGCACCTCGCGGCAAGCTACATCGTCGTCGAGAGTAACTTGATAGCAGCCTGTGCGGGTAATCCAGTAAGCCCGACTGTCTCCGACGTGGGCGACGTATAGTTCGTGTATGTGGGCTAAAGCCATAACTAGCGTAGTTCCCATCCGCTGGCGGCCTTGGCGGTGTTCGCTGTCGTTGCGACCGGCTATCTTGTCGTTAGCAGCACAAGCTGCCCGTTCCAGCTTGGAAGTCAGGCTCAGCGGGTCCCAATTGGCTTGATGCAGGGGCATTTGCTGCAACTTATCGCGCAGCACAGCAATCGCTTCTTCGGAAGCGACTTCGCCGCCGTCTTGTCCGCCGATACCGTCGCAGACGATCGCGCAAGCTTCCGATCCGGGATTTCCTCCCCACACCGTACCGCTGGGCGGATAGCAAGCATCTTCGTTGTGAGCCCGGGATCTGCCCACATCTGTGCCGGTGGCAATCTCAACGTGACGATCGTAATATCTGCCGCACTTTGCCAAAGCTTTATCCAACTGGCCCATCAGTTGTTCGCCGTGGCGCACTTGACCGGCAACCATTTGCTGGCAAAGTTGCCTCAAAAAATTGGCGATCGCCGGGTGAGCATCTTCGAGCCACTGCTGCCACAATTTGCCCAACTGCGACAAATTAGGCGGTTTGCGATCGGGCTGCAGTTCCAGAAACCGCACCAATTGCCCTTCCACCCGCAGCAGTTCCGGAGTCAGCAGCGTCGAAGCCACGCCCTGAGCGATACAAGGCTGCCACAACTGGGCAATTTGCCACAGCCAATTGAGCTGGCGCATCGCCGCGGCCCCTTTCCAGGAGTCGGCCAATTCCGGCATTAAAGATTCCGTCACCTTCAAAATCGGTCCGTTTTCCAGCAGCCAGATATCTCCCGAGAGCTTGCTCGTTTGCGAGGATACCAGCCCGTATACTTGAGGTACGTGTAATTGATAGGCAAACAGTCTCAGATAAGGAGTGACAACACTCGGAATCTCTTCGGGCAGTTCCGGCAACTGTTCGGGTTGAGTATCGACAAGAAGTCGATCGCGCTTGACCAAGTAGCGACCAGCGATCAGATCGCCTGGCCTACACCCTTTGATCCCTTCACCTAAAGCCCATAAGTAGTGTTTTGCCACAGAGTTTTGCATAAGGGTTCCTGACGCCTTTGGGCAAGCGTGCTGATCTGAACTATTTTAGCGCTTGAACCTCGACGGGTTGATACGTGGCGATTATTTGACACCCCCGCTTTCTCAACAGACGGGGATTCTTAAGACTTCGCCGTCCTAATATCCTGATTTTTCAGGTTCCTAGGCTCACAACGTTTGCACTCTTGTGTGCGGAGTGATATCTCCTGACAATGTTTTAGGCGTGACTTTCCCCCAGTCCAGGGGTAGGTTTTAATGTCTTGTACTGACACAAACAGTTTACCATTTTGTTGACGGCCGGATGAATCTTGCGATGAGCTTTCAGGGTTAGACGATCGCGCGACGCCGAAGTCCTCGGCTTGAAAGCACCTTGTTTTCAGCATATTCATGATAGTGGCCATTTCCGAAGAAATCGCCGCTTGAGAGCGAATAGAGATTTTAGACTAACTATAATGGTAGGATGCAGGTACGTAGAAATCACCTCAGCCAGTAGGTATAAATAAATATCAATTCTCGGTTTTCTCGCGCAAGGCGATCCGTGCCTCGTACCCTAGTTTCGCAATAGAAGTTAAATTTAACCTTACCCAAAGACGGATACAAGCCCCCAGGTTCATCTGTGGAGTCAATCTACAATTTACAATCTAACCTCTAACATCTACTGACGGATGTCAGCCCCCGACACGAGTCGTGGAGAGCAAAAAAATTAGATATTAGTGCCAGCCCGCAGATTCATCTGTGGAGTCAATCTAAAATCTCAAATCTAAAATCGACTGACCGGCCTCTGCAAGCTGTTGAGTTTTTAACCATGCCCCCACATGAGTCCAGCGCCTTTCCTAAGAATTTGTCCGATCCGAAGCTGCTGCCTGGAGTTGAGGTAGACGAAATGCTGACTAGGATTAAGCATTCTCACGGTCATTACTACAAAATGATGAATCTGGAGGTTTGGGCGCTCGTGGAAACCTTGGATGGGCTGTTTCCCGGCGCTTGGGGTCAGTTTATGACTAACCGCCAAATAGCAGTCAAACAGTTTTTGGAGCGCGATCGCCATCCTACTAATTTTGCGGCGGTTGATAAAGGGGATGCGGGGGATGCGGGGGATGAGCAAGAAGGAGGAAGGCCCTTGGACTCCTTTCCCTTCGGCTACCGTCAGGGCGAGAGGCTAGGCTCATCACAAGTCGCTCAGGGTAAAAAGAACGAAGAAGCCACGAGTCAGGAGTCAGGGAATCAGGAGTCAGAAGTCAGAAATAAGCAGGAAGAAGAATAAAACCCGATTTTCTAGATTCTCCCGATTTTCCCCCTCTGAACCTTTCGTTGGTATCGAAGTCCAGAACCTTCTCAATTCCCCGGAAGACGGGAGAGGAAATAGAACACTCTTGTCCCCCCTTAATTAAGAGGGGGGCTAGGGGGGATCGAAACTCAGCTACAAGCGACATTTATGATGGGTTTCAATCTTAAGTTGACACAAATGCCGATCGCCCGATCGCCCTTACAGGTGAACTTTGGAATCAACTTGAGGCAATCCCATGCTGTAGTTAACAGCCCGGCCGTTGAGATTGTAGCTGATTTGGCCTTTTTGGAGGAGCGATCGTACCAAGTGCTCCAACTCCGAACCGATGCGGCGGAGGTTGTACTCGGTCAAATCTTCGCCCTCGTAAGCGTCTACGAGTTGGTCGAATTTGGCATATACCTGTTTGACTGACTCGTCGTTCCAGTTAAGTTCGTTATCTGGGTCAATGTCGAGGGTCAAAAGGTCGTTGCTGGGTACGAGTTCGTTATCTTCGAGGATGGCGGTGTATATACGAATATGGCGGGTTGTTGACTTAAGCTGCATGAGTTCTTATGTGTAAAGATTTTTTGCTGAATTAATTGTAATGGCTGGGAGATGCGCGGGGAGGGCGGGCGATCGTCAATTTCTCGGAAGCCCGAAATATTTTAGTTGTGCGGCCGTCCAATTTTTGTAATATTCAGTTTTCTCTAAAGCATCGGAAGCTGGCTTCAGCTTAGAATTTACTTGAACGGTGAAGCCCGGATACGGCATCCTCCTAGTATGAAGCCCGTCAATATTAAAATCTTCTTCGGGATGAGCGTGAAAAGCCAGCAAGCCCAACTCTGAAATCCGATCGTTCAGTTTGTCTGTCAATTCTTTAGTTTGTGGCGCACTAATTTCTGTTTTTTCTGGATGAATTACTACCATTATTTCAAATTCAGAATTGTAAAATTCATAAATTGATTTCATGATAGCAGAATCTCCATTAAACTCAGTCAGCGCTGAAAACCGCTCGATTTTGAATAAAATTTGATTGGCCAAGCGTGCTTTTTTAGTGAAGGGACAAATCGGTAAATCGCTGAAAACTGGATGCGGTAACTCCACAAAATCCGTCATCCATCTGAGGGTAGATTCTATAATTTCCGTGGTAGATTTATTCATCGAAAATCTATGTATTTGATATTTCACAGTAATCATACTCTATTTGTATGGAGGGCGATGAACACCATTGGTGTCAATTTAACGATATTTCCCTCAGTCCGGCAGGGGTTTAAACCCCTGCCTCATAGCAAAAGTCCTCGCTATGAGGACTGAAGAACTCATTAGTCCTCATAGCGAGGACTTTTGCTAAAAGCCCCCTGGAATTCATTCCCTGGCGGACTTTCGGTTAAATTCACACCAATACATTGCCCACCTTGCTTTTTAATATTGGCGATCGAATTTATTCGTGAATTGTGCCATCTGGCATAATTGCGCCTGCGAGTTTTGCATTGTCCAGATTTGCTCCAACCATATTAGCTTTTTTGAGGTTAGTTTTTTCTAAGTTTGCATAGCTCAAATTTGCACCACACAAGTTGCCAGAAGTTAAGTCTGCTTCACTTAAGTTTCCTCCATGTAGGTTAACCCCAGAGAGATTAAACCCACTCAAGTTTTGCCCGCTCAGATTAACGCTCTGTAAGTTTACCCCAATCAAATTTACCCCTGTGAGGTTAGCACCATCCAAGTTTGCTCCAGTCAAATTTGCCCCACTTAAGTTAACGCTACTTAAGTTAACACCACTGAGGTTTGCATAACTTAGATTTGTGCCAGTCAAATTTACCCCACTCAAATTCATGCCACTAAGGTTAACTCCTTGAAGGTTTACCCCAGTCAAACTTACCCCTGTTAAGTTTACGCCACTGAGGGTTGCACCCTGAAGGTTGACTTTAGTTACCTTCGCTTGACTCAAGTCGGCTCCTGTTAAGTTAGCGCCACCTAGACTTGCTTGAGTTAAGTTAGCTCTAGTGAGGTTTGCTACAGTCAAATTGGCCCGATCCAACTTTGCTTCGCTTAAGTTGGCTTGACTCAAATTAGCCTGAATTAATCTTGCATCATACAAGATTGTCTTGGTTAAGTTAGCTCCCCTTAAATTAACTTCTATCAAATCAGCGCTTTGCAAGTTTGTTGAGTTCAAATTTGCCTCTTGCAAGTTAGATCCAATCAAATTTACCCTAGTCAAGTTGGCATTCGCTAGATTGGCACTGCTCAGGTTTGCTTGACTTAGACTGACATTAGAGTCGAGAGTTTTGCCACTTAGATTGACTCCCGCTAGGTTAATCCCTGTAAAGTCGCGTTCTCCGTCTTCATACCGTTTCCAAAATTCCTCAGCAGTAACAGCGGCTTCTTGACTTTTTTGACTAGAATCATCAGTTATTTGGTCAGCATCAGATTCCGTAGTATCCGCATTTACAGGAGTAGCAGCAGGCTGTTCTACCGCTTCGGTAGATGCTGGAATCGGTGTCTCCTCGATCGCCTCTTCGCGCAATAACCGATCGACCCGATCGCTAAACCGCCTCACAACCTCAGCATCATCAACCTTCTCACCAGCATTCGAGCTTTTCAGGGTCGCATTCTCAACATAATACTTATCTACAAAACTTTGCAACCCAGCATTATATCCCTGTCCTACCGCTTGAAACCTCCATTCGCCATTCTTCTTATACAAGCGTCCAAATTCTAAAGCCGTTTCTTGAGAAAAAATCTGATTTAAATTGTACCGAACCAATTCGGTAAGATTATCTGAATTGTAAAGTCTAATAAAAGCATTTGTAACTTGACTAAAACTTTGATTCTTTTCCTGTCCCTCGTGAATAGTCACCACAAACACAATTTCCTGAATCGCCGAATTTATTTTACTCAAATCCAGATAAACAGTCTCATCATCTCCCTCAATTTTTCCATTCCTGCTGTCTCCCGAATGTCGCACCGCACCGTCCGGCGATGTCAGATTGTTGTAAAATACAAAATACTTTTCCTCGGGAATGCGACCGTCCGCCGCTAACATAAAAACAGATGCGTCAATGTCGCAGTTTTGTGCTGTCTGGCTGACTTCCCAACCCAGGGCGATCGCAATTTTACTAAAATTAGGAGTTTCTTTAGAAAGATTGAACCTTTCACCCTTAGTTAATTCGATACTCATATGCGATAATTTCCTTACCTCATAAATGGTATTAATTCTCTCATCTATGTTAACCCGATCGCAAATTGGATTTTATCTCGAAGATATCGAAACCCCCATTGGCAGAACCGTCAATTTAACTCTTACCGGACTCATTCTTTTATCTTCCGCCAGCTTCATCGCCGAAACTTACCCGATTTCGGAATCTGTTAGAATTAATTTCCAAACTCTCGATACTGTTCTTTTAATTATTTTTGCAGTTGAGTATTTATTGCGGCTGTGGTGTGCCGAAAATCGAGTAAAATTTATTTTTAGTTTTTTTTCTATTATTGATTTGCTGGCAATATTACCATTTTTACTGGGATTTGTCAACGTTAGTTTTATCCGAATTTTTCGCTGGTTTAGAATTCTCCGACTCGTCCGCTTTCTGGAATTGAAAATTTCTATTTTCCGCATCAGCAGCGAAGATGGGGCGATTTTTGCTCGGATTTTGTTTACTTTGCTGGCAATAATTTTTGTTTATTCTGGTTTGATTTATCAAGTCGAACATCCGACAAATCCCGAAAATTTTGGTACTTTTTTGGATGCTGTTTATTTCTCGGTTGTCACGATGACGACTGTGGGATTTGGCGATGTTACTCCGATTTCAGAATCCGGTCGTTTTCTGACTATTTTGATGATTTTGACGGGAATTGCTCTGATTCCTTGGCAATTGGGGGATTTGATTAAACAATTAGTTAAAAGTGCCAATCAAGTAGAAGCTGTTTGTAAAGGTTGCGGTTGGTCTGTACACGATGCTAATGCTAGATTTTGTAAAATGTGCGGCACTCAGTTAAATAATGGTTGAGTGTTGAGTGTTGAGTGTTGACTTTTTTAAGCTAAGGGTAACAAAATTTCAAATTCAGTGCCGCTGCCTAATTCCGATCGCATTCTGAATGCACCGCCGTGTTTGCCAGTCACGATTTGATAGCTAACTGCTAAACTGGTTTCTTTGAGGGCGCGTTTTTCGGTAGAGAATGATTCTATGATTTTTTTGTACTTGCTAGGTGACATTCCTGGCCCGTTATCTGATATGCAAATCGAAACCCAGCGAACATGAAGTTTGTCTAAATCGCTCGCAGGTTCGGGACAGCAGACTTTAGTTGTGATTTCAATTTGAGGCTGGCGATCGAAGTCTCTGAGTCCTCCACCTTTAAACTCTTTCGCCAATTCTTGACCGACGGCTTCGTTAATTAATGTATGAATAGCATTGGTCAAGATATTCATAAATACTTGGTTTAGTTGTCCTGCATAGCACGGCACTGGTGGCAGGTAGCCGTAGTTTTTCACTACTTTGATTTCCCTGGTCAAACGACTTTTGAGCAGCAAAAGTATGCTGTCTATGTTGGCGTGCAAGTCGCTGGGTTTGGGATAAATATCGTCGATGTGGCAGAAGTTTTGCAAACTGGTGGCCAACTTGCTCAAACGTTCGGCTCCCGATTTGATGCTGGCAACAGTTCGGAGGAAATCGCTTTGCAAAAAGTCATAGTCGATCTCTTCCTTGAGCCGTGCTATTTCCGGCGGGGGTTCGGTACAGTATGCGTCGTAAACTGAGAGCAACTCCATCAAGTTTTTGCTGTAGTCGCTTACGTAGGTTAAATTCCCCCAGATAAAGCCTACCGGATCTAAAATTTCGTGGGCTACTCCGTTGACTAAACGCCCTAAACTAGCCATTTTTTCGCTTTGAATCATTTGAGTTTGGGCTCTTTCGTAGCGGACTTGAGTTTCGATGCCGCGAATTTGCCAGTAGGCGATGTTTAGCGCGTGAGGGTCTAAGAGGCGGTAAGATTGGGAGTCTATTTGGACTACGATTGGTTCTGACTGCAATTCGGGCGATCGACGCAGAGCTTGTGGAGCTGCTGCCAAAATGGTTGTACTCTCTGGAACTAATAATATTTCGACGCGAGCATAACTGTAGAAAACTTTCAGCGGGAGGTGCAAAAATAGCTCGGGGCCTTGAGGTTTGAGCAAATATTCCAGCAGTTGCCTGCGGGATATCATGCCGGCAAACTCTCCTCCTTCCATCAAGACGACTCCCGGCACTAGGGGATGCTGTTCAAAAATTTCGGCAACTGCGATCGCCAAGCAGCTCGATTTAACCTGAAAGTCATACAGGGGCAAATCCCAGAGAGTAGACTCTAGGGAAAGGTCTTGATGGCTGCCTTCGGAGAGTGAAGGGCCAAGGAGTTTGGAACTGAATTTATGTGCCACTGGAACTTTTAGTTGCCGAAACGCTGAGAAAGTGAAACGATCGCGTACTACTAAGCTAGCCTATGATTTCACCGCAGGAGCCAACAGCCGAAAATATTTTTGAGTGAATCATGTTTTGGGAACTATTGGTAGGAGAATTTCAAATTCGGTGTTTTTACCGGGTTGCGATCGCAATGAAAGTTTGCCGCCGTGTTTTTCTGTGACGATTTGATGGCAGATAGCCAGCCCCATACCGCTGCCTTTACCTGCTGGTTTAGTGGTAAAAAAGGTGTCAAATATGTGCTGGTGATTTTCTGGGGGAATGCCGGGCCCGTTATCGGCAATCCAAATTGCAGCCCGCGTGCCGTCTTCGGTTTCTACGACTTTAGTGGTAATTTTGATTTGGGGCTGCCAGTTGTCCAGGCACTGGGTTTTTATTTCTCGATCGGCTGCGTACTCTGTCAGGGCGTCTAGAGCGTTAACTAACAAATTCAAAAAAACCTGACTCAACTGACCTGAGTAGCCGCTAACTAGCGGCAGTTCGCCGTAATTTTTTACAACTTCTATGCTATTTTTAAAGCGGTTTTTCAAAATTAACAGCGTCATCTCCACGCATTCGTGAATGTCTGTCTCCACTGGCTTGGTCTCGTCCATGTGAGAAAAGTGGTGCAGCCCGTTAACTATTTTTAGCAATTGCGAGGCTCCCAACTCCATCCCTTCTAAGGTGACAGGCAAATCTTCTTGTAAAAAATCAAATTCAATTTCTTCTTTGAAGGCATCTATTCGGGGACAAGGTTCTGAATATTCTTCTTCATAAACCGACATTAGCTGAAGCAAGTGTTCAAAATAGGAAAGCAGAAAAGTCAAATTTCCCCAAATACAGTTCAGCGGATTTCTAATTTCGTGGGCTACTTCGGCTACAATCCTCCCCAAACTCGCCATTTTTTCTGTTTGGATGAGTTTTGCTTGGGTTTGTTTTTGGAGCAACTTATTTGTTAATTGGTGAATTCTTGATTGAGCGACCATTAATTGGTGTACGTCTAACAGTTTGTAGATCTGGGGTGCTATTTCCACTACTACGGGTTCGTAAACTAATTCTGCTGACCTGTAAAGAGATTCCTGAGCTGCTTCTACTATTAATTTACTGCCGGGAACCACTAGCAGATCTTGTTTGGAAAACCTGTACAATACCTCTATCGGTCGCTTGAAAAACATTTCTAATCCGTAGCGACGGTTAATTTTTTCAAAAAATTGCCGCCTGGATATTATGCCGACAAAATTACCCCGATCGGTCAAAATGACGCCGGGCAGCATGGAATTTCCTTCAAAAGCCTGGGCTACTTCTTTTGCCTGTTGAGTTAATTCAATTTGGCAGGTGTAGAGTGGCAGGTCTAGGAGAGTTGATTCTAAGGAGATATTCCAAGTACAAATCTCAGGTATATGCAACACTGATAACTCCGAGCTAGTCTCACGCACAGCAAACATAGATGAAACCCCTGTTAAATGTTGTATTGATGGATAACTTAAGTTGCTATTAATTGGTAACGGGTAATTGCTAACGGGTAGTTGCTAATTTGTTAAATTACAACAGCACCCGATCGGAAAACCCGATCGCACTAGCATTGTCTCCTAAAAATTTTGTTTCTAAATCAATGTTAAACGATCTAAGCTTTTGTGGAACTTACGGAGCACCCGCTGTAAACTTTTTACCATCATATACCCTGCGATCGCCTGTTTGGGGAAAATTTTTAACATTGATCGGGGATTTTTGTAATCTATTATACCATTTTTCTGGTGTTAGAAGGGAATTGGAGAAGACCTCGCGGGTTTCAGTGAATATACGGGCCTGGTTCGAGGGTTCGACGGCCCGGATTGGCGATGGTCGAAGTGACTTGAGGCCCGAACGGTCATTCGATTTTAGATTTTAGATTTTAGATGCAAGGATTGACTTGCGCGAGATAAATTCGGGGGATGCAAGGATTTTAGATTTTAGATGCAAGGATTGACTTGCACGAGATAAATCACGTGGCGGGTACCACCTTTGAAATTCTTGGTCAAGACTGGCGCGGAGGCAAAAATCAGCAGATTGTACAGCAGAAGGAAGTTCGGCAACGGATTCGCAACGGCCGATGTAACGGATGGAAGGCTTTAGTTATCGTCGCCAGAGAAGGAAGAAACAATTTTCGGCAAGAGTTTGGGTCGTTAAAAACGTCTTAACCGTCGGGCGCGCTTGCTATACGACTCAAAAGAAATGCAGCTTTAGGCAACTTCCCAACCTCGATGGTCGTCAGTTTTTTGCAATCTGCAATCTGCAATCTCCAATCTCACATCTCAAATCGTCTTAGGGTTCCACCTCCGGCCAGAGACGTTCTAGCTGATACCGCCAAGCGGCGAGAGTCTGTTCGCGAGACTCTCGCCCGAGTTCCATTTCGCCCATCAATCCCTCTGCGTAGAAACGGTCTAAAGTCTGAAGGGTAGTTTCGACAGACTGTCCCTGCATCTTCGCAGCTTTGATAATTTGACGGATGCGGCTTTCTATCAAACCGCCGAAAAAGTCGGACAAACCTCGGTCTTGCAAAGCCAGCAGTCTGGCGATGGCGGCCGAGAAATCGGCGACGGCGAGTGTGGCACAACTGTGCTGAAATACTGCCCACAAAACGTTTTGATGTATGGCGTAGCGAGTTTCGAGGGTGGTGTCAAAGTTAGCTTCTAGCAGTTTATCGAAAAATGGTTGAGCTTCCTGGGCATCGGCGATCGGCAGCAAAATCCGCAGCCAAGTGCCGTCTTCTGAAAGGAGGACTAACAGGCGAAATTTGGGGGTTTCTACTTGCCAAGAAGTCGCAGCAGGCATCTCAACACTGTCACCAAATAAGTCTTTAAGGGTATTGCTAATTTCTTCTGGAGTCATGATGATTTTAGATTTTAGATTTTAGATTAGTCACCAGTCATTAGTCAGCAGTGCGATCTCAAATCTCAAATTGATTTATGGTAGCCAGCGGGGGTGATAGCCGGCAAAGGGAAGTTCTTCTGGCTGCAGTTTTGCGGGAGAACCGTCTGTGGGTATTTCTACTAAGGGTAGCAGCCAGAGGCGGCTGGTGGCGATCGACTGTCCGCCCGAGTTGCGGGGACTGTCTGCCGCTGAGGGTTTTGCTGCTGTGACTGATTGGTCGAAAATTAATGCCAGCCCGTCGGGAGATAAACTGATTTGGGTATCTAATTGGTTGGGCAAAACCAGCAGCGGTTTGATGGTTCCTACCAAACGAGTGCCGTCTTTTTTAAGGTCGATGGCGGCGATGAAAGGTTGTTCTTTGTAGGTTTCTGTGGTGAGGCGTTGGGTTAACAAACAGTAGAGACGCTGAACTTGGTTGTCTTTGTCTTTGCGGGGGTCAAAATAAACGCCGATAATGCTGCCGGGAATTCGCAATATTTCTTGTTCTGCACCTTGGTTGTCTAAGATGAAAAGCGATCGAGTAAAGTCGCTGTTGTATTTAACATATGCGGCGGCGGAGTTGTCGCGGGCCATGCCCAATACTTGTTCGTATTTTGGCAAAAATTCTACTGGGTCTGCTTCTGGTTTGAGGGGGACGATCGCTAATCCTTGTTTTTGAGATATTACCATCGATTTGCTGTCGGGGCGAATCAGAAAATCTCCACCTTGTTGATTTTCCAAGGGTCGGGGAGGCAATTTTTCTTCCAAAATCCAAGGACTGAAATCGCCGGGATTGCGGCGGTTGACGCGCTGGATAACTATGATTTTTCCGTCGGCTGAGAGGTCGAATTTGAGGTTTTGGTAATCTTTGGCATCTAATAGTTTGTCCAGCCTACCTGCTGGCTGGGGCGGCTGGGATTTTACTCCTGGAGATTGAGGGTTGAGACCGGTTGTGACGGTAAATAGTTCTTGATTTAGGGTGCCGCCACTGCGGGCGATCGATCGATCTGTGGCTGAGAATAAAATGCGATCGCTGTCGGGATACGGTTTAAAATCGGTAACGACTAAATCTTTGGGAGTCAGCGGTATCGGTTTTGAGTCGCTGCTGGTGAGATTTACGAGCATTAATCTGCTTTCTGTTTCCCCTTGGACGCCGATGTAAGCAAAAGCTCGATCGCGGCTGCGAAAGGAACTGCTAAACGGTTGAATTGGCGTTCCTTTATATTGGTTGTTTTCTCCGAAATACTTGTCGGTTGCTCCGGCGAGTTTTACAGTGTAGGTAACGCCGTAGGGTGCTGGATCTTTGAGGGTGTAAGCCATGCGCCTTCCAGCCCAACTAAATTTACCGGGGAGGGGGGGTTCTAGCTTTAAGTTTTCCTCGACGCTGGACTGGTTCATCGGTCGAAAGAAGGTGAGGATAAAGCCGGTATCTTGGGCGCCGATTTGTTTGTTTTCCCAGGTGAATTCTCGTACTCGGGGTGCTGTGCCATCGCCGCTCAGCAGCAGCAGCCCGATTAAGAAGCTCAGCACTAGCATGAGGGCGATCGCCGTGCGGTCGATCGGCTGTTTGAATGGCAGAATAGCTAAGGGTGAAGGATTAATTTTTTTGTTAAAAATACTCACAAATCTTTCTCTCCTACTTCTGCTGAAAATTAACTACCAAATTTTCCCTATTAAATTTTACAGTCCTGGAGGCACTCCCGACCCGAAGAACCCGTTTTTTTTACCGCAGAAAAGGACTGCAATGCGTCTTTTGGTAAAAAACCCGGTTTCTGAAAGTTGTGGTGCGTCCAGGACTGAATTAAAATCACTAGCTTAAATCGGTAGAGTCTGCTGAACGTCCAACAGCCTCCACCGATTTAAGATGTGAAATTTGAGATTTTAGCTTGTAGGGTGCCTCAGAGGTAAAAATTGCTCGAACGAGAGAGGTTTTGACGATCGTACAGCACCCTACCATTTTGCCAGTTGCATCCAGGAATGTTTGAGATTTAAGATTTTTAATCCCATCTCAAATTTCAAGTCGCCAATTCTTTCACAGGTTGACGGGTAACTCTTGCGCTCTACTCATCCTACCAATAATCATGACGACTGCTTAGCTGAGATACCTTCCACTAATCCTTGACGAAGAAATCTATAATGCGATTTTCTTGATAAAAAAACATCAGTTTAGTATACCTCGCGGTCACTCGCGATATTTCTTGTAACAGAGCCATTTGTAAAAAGATCAAGTGCATTACTTTTCTTCTGGTATTTTTTTACTTGACATATAGACAATCTCCTTTTTGTTTATTGAAACAGTGTATTGATTGGAATTAAATCCATGGGTGATATTTTATCGATTGGCAGACCAAAATCAAAAGCCACTCTACACCAAAGTAGAGTTGCCAGTACCCCTAAAAATAGCCCGGTTAATTGAATATCCTGCAAAAAACAAGTTAGTCCTTCTTTCCACAAACCGTAGTTAGTTACTGCATAGGTAGGAAGGTCGCCGAGAGCTACAGCAATCACGGCACCTAAATTACCTTTTAAGTGGTATCCCAGCGGAATACTTATACATAGATTCACAAAAGTCAGCAGATTGCCCATAGCTGCGTACTGAGACTTTCCTACGCCTAACAGACAAGAAGCCATCATATTGTGGAGAGTGGTGTGCCAGATACCTAAAGCCAAGATTGGCATCATCCAAGATGCAGCCCAATACTCTTCCCTGTACAGTATTAAAATTAACTGGTCTCCAAAGGCAACAAAAATTGCTAAACCTACGGCTAACGGTATTAGAATTAGCTTGCGGTTCTTGAGTATCTTCGCGCGCAACTCCTGTCGCGGCAACTCGGCCAGCATAGAAATCGAGGGAAAAATCACCCTGCCGCTAATGGCGATGATGACTTGGCGCGGCATATCGCCGAGAGTAAAAGCGATGCCGTAAATGCCCAACAGTGTTAAAGTAAATATTTTCCCGAGGATGAGTCTGTCGGTTTGAGAACACAAGAAAAACAAAGCCGTAGACAAAAATATCCATTTGCCATAAGAAAATATTTCTTTAGCTGCTTCTTTATCCCAAGCAAAGCGGTTTGACTTGCCGGGAATCAAAAAATGGCTCCATACTAACTCCATTACAGCTCCAGTCAAGCCGCCGGCGATGATGGCCGAGATGCTGCGATCGAACCAGGCCCAGACAATCATTACTATAGTAGAAACAATCTGTATGCCCAACTCAAAAATTACTACTTCCTTCACTGCCATTTTGCGTTCTAGGCTGGATGTGGCTGTGGATTTAAACCCTCCTATTAGGGAATTTATACCTATTACTGGAATCAACCACAGGAGACGGGGCTCTCGATAAAAACTAGCAACTGGCTGGGTAATTACAATCAAAAAAATCCAAATGAAAAAGCTGCGAATAACTTGCAGTGTCCAAGCGGTGTTGAGAAATTGAGGATCTTCCCCCCGTTTGTTCTGGATGATACTTGGGGCCAAACCTATGTCTGTAAATAAGTTGATCCCTGTTATAAAAACGTAGGTTAGACCTACTAGACCAAATAGTTCGGGCAAAAGCAGGCGCGTCAGGATTAGGTTGCTACCGAATCGGATAATTTGACTGCTTCCATAGCTGGCTATCGTCCAGATAGCACCTTTGATAGCTAATTTTTTTTCTGATGACATATAGTTAGAATTTATTTCCTAATTATGAGTGTAGTGGCTGAATTTGCTATTGGCAACTCCTACAGGATACTGCTGCAACTTTTATAGCTGACTGTACAGTATCTTAATTTGTATGCGGAGGACGGGTCTGGAGTCTCGATCTCGCAATCAAGGAAAAATTGAATCTCCTACTTGCTCCACATCTAATAATCATAAGGGTTTTTTGGTTCGGGAATTGGTTTGAGGGAGGATGCTTGAATGATTAATTTGCGCTTGCCTTGCAGTTCTTCTACGATCGTTTCTCCTTCTATTTCTAGCCAACTGTCTGGGACAAAGGCAGTGCGGCTTTGACCGATCGGTAATTTTACTGGCAACCCGATTGGATAGGCGTCGGCCGCGCAGCAGGTAATGATAAAACGCCCGATCCACAGATATTGTTCTGTTATGTTGGGGGGGTGAATTACAAATCCTTGAACTTTGATTTTTTGACCTCTGTATATATCGGGTTCGGGATTAAAATTTAACAGCCGCACCCATTCAACGAGCGATCGCTTTTCTGGTTTTGTAGTATTGCGAAATTCTTGTGGTTGCAGTCTGGTGATTGGCAGGGATTCGGTGAGGCCTCGTTCTAAAGCTGTCTGGCTGGTAAATGTGCGTGGCGTTGTTAGTAAACCGATTAATGCGACGCTCAACATTAAGGTGCTGCCGATACTGGGGGGAAACAAAGTAACGTGTTCAACTTCTGCGATTCTGGGAGAGTTATTTGCTGCTGATGTCCGCGATTTCTTTGCGGTGCGATCGAGTTTTACGAGTTCCCAAGTTTTTAACCCGCCAATAACCATTAAGCCGATTCCTCCGGCTACAGTCAAGCCAAAGTAATTGGGGTGAATGAGAATGCTTAATTTGCCCGCGATCCAATATTTGAGGAGCAGTATTCCCCACGCTAAGATAGCTAGGGCGTCCAGCCAGGGGCTAATTTTTTTAAGATTCATTTTTTAAGAGAGTCATTGAGAATGGGGAATGGGGAATCTATCGTTAGTTGTCTATTTGAGCTAATTTATTAACCTAAATGCAAGTTGACAGCGAGAGTCATTAAAAAGGTTAACTGAGCTGCCAAGACAATTAAGTAAACTACGGCTCGACCTTTAAAAATTGACAGCATTAAACCGATACCTTTGAGGTCTATCATCGGGCCGAAAACGAGAAAGGCTAACAGCGAACCGCTGGTAAATGTGGAAGCAAAAGACAGGGCAAAAAAGGCATCTACTGTAGAACAAATCGATACGACAGCGGCTAATAGCAGCATGGCGAGAATTGAGGAAACGGGGCCTTGGCCGAGGTTGAGAATTAGTTCGCGGGGTGCGCCAACTTGAATGATGGCTGCGATCGCACTTCCGATTACCAACACTCCTCCCAATTCGCGCAACTCCTGTACCATCGTGTTTAAAAGCAGGCGCAAACGCTCTTTAGAAACGCGGTGGAACATGGAGGAACGTTTTGAGGTTTTTTCTGTTTTGCCTGTTGGTAATGGCTTCCAGTCGTCTTGTAGCATAGATTCGATCGGCACCGCCCCCCCCGGCTGACCGAGCATAAATGTTCCCGACTGCAACAGCAGCGGAGTGTTGGCTGGGACGAATTCTTTTTCGGAAAACTCTGGTTTTGGCAGGGGAATCGCGCGGGCTACAGAGGTTTGCAGCAGAGGCCGCAAGTCTTTTTGGGCGCTGAACACCCAGCCGATAATTGTCGCTATAGACAGAGAAAATATCACCCGCAAAACTACAATTTCTGGCTGATCGCGAAATGCCGTCCAAGTTGCCCAAATTACCACGGGGTTGATGGTGGGGGCCGCAAGCAAAAAGCCGATCGCCGCTGGTGCGGGTACTCCCTGCATCAGTAACCTGCGGGCTACGGGCACGTTACCGCACTCGCACACGGGAAACAAAAAGCCGATCGAACTGCCCATCAAAGCCCCCAGCAGAGGGTTTCGCGGGATGCGCGATACGAGTTTGCGTTCGTCTACAAATCCCAGCAGCAAACCTGAAAATAAAACTCCGAGCAGCAGAAAAGGTATTGCCTCTACTAACAAGCTGAGAAAAAGGGTAAAAGCATTGTTTAACTGATTCGTTAGGCCGGGTTGCATCGATCACCTACTGGTAGATTGCTATTTAGTTATACGTCTTTGGTAGAACTCCGTGTAGATCATACCAAAGCATAGCACTAAGTTAAGATCCCGTTAATTTTTTTTTCTTTTTTGTGCGGGAATTTGTAGACCTTCTAATTTAATCAAGGCTGATGCCTTCAATTATTTGGACTGGTTAAACTTGTTTGAATTTGATTGAATTATTCATATCCGCCTCGTACAGCCAATCAATAATTGACCGAAATTATCCAGGATACAAGCCCCCGCATTCATCCGTCCAGAAATAAAAAACCTGTATCCGATGAAACTTGCCCCCCGACTCGATCCGTGGGGTCAATGCTTCAAATCTCAAATATAAAATCTCAAATATAAAATCTCAAATATAAAATCTCAAATCGATTGACTCTGCCAACCGTCGCAGATTTGATGGATATTGCGGTTAACAATGGTTGATTGTAGAACAACTGCTAAGGCAGATTTTGCCGATTGCGGGCGAGGTTTACTGTTTTATATAACGATCGCTATAAAATAGGTTTGTAGCGATGACTAAAGTCTTCACTACAAACCTATAAGGAACGCACTGGCGAGTGTGCCGCTGGCTGACCGTTACGGGGGGTTGCGAGTACCGGATCGGGGAGATGGGATGAAATCGCCTCAAATGCCTTAGCACGGGCGAGTACTCCGGGCCATCGCGCTTAGCTAGCTAAAACTCAGGGAAGCGACCCCCCGAATTTCTGCCTTTAACTTGTCTGCTGACGGGGTGCATAGCGTCGTGGGCGATCGGGCAATTCCGATTTTTCTCTATTGTCAAACAATTATATTTCTCAGTACAATAATTTATTAACAAAAAGTTAAGACGATAACTTAAGGTTAATGAATAGTTAAATAGTCGAACCAAACGTTAATACCGCTCAATTCAGTATAAAATAAAGTCAGGTATAATTACCAGGGCGCATTTATCTCGGTGATACTCAATCTTGCCTAATACTTTAAGTGGTAAAATTTTATTTACTACAGTCAGTTTTTTGTGTAATTTAAAATGCAGCTTGCCAGGAGGATGCCCGTCAAAGCACTCAGCAACTTACCCGCTGACCTTTGGTAGCTGAATGTCTGCTGGCAAATAGAACCCCAAAAAAGCGTGATGATGAATTTATGCTAAATACCTCTTGCGTAGAAAGACCAGCCCAAGCTATGTCCCAGGCTTCCATCGGAGAACTTTGTTTAGACTCTACTCTCCAACAATTGTCGCTTTACGATTTTCAGGTAGAAGCTACGGATTGGGGAATGCGAATTTCTCAGATGTTAGAAGCTAATCCGCTGTTACCGGGAGTCATTGTGACCCATCAAGGTGAATTTGCCGGCATGATTTCCCGCCGGAGATTTTTAGAATTTATCAGCCGTCCTTTTGGGCGAGAATTATTTTTAAAGCGACCAGTGAGGGCTTTGTACCGCTTTGCCGAAACAGAGAGTTTAATTTTTCCCAGCAATACTTTAATTGTGGATGCAGCCAGGAAGTCGCTGTTGCGATCGAAAGAACTGCTTTACGAACCGATTGTGGTGCAAGTGTCGCCTCAAACTTATACTTTGGTAGACGTGCACGAACTGTTAGTAGCCCAATCCAACATTCACGAACTAGCAACAAAATTGCTGAGGCAGCAAACTCAATCTCAACTAATTCAAACAGAAAAACTAGCGAGTTTGGGACAGATTGTAGCTGGAGTCGCCCACGAAGTTAGAAATCCCGTCACCTGCATCAGCGGAAATCTCGGCTTTTTGTCCAACTACTCGAAAGACCTCATGGAGTTGCTGTCTGCTTACGAACACATTGTCGGTGACAGCGAAAAAATTGACCAACTCAAAAAACACATAGAATTTGATTTCTTGCAAGAAGATTGGGTAGAAATTCTCAAAAGTATGAAAGTTTCATCACAGAGGCTGACCGAACTCGTTACCAGCCTGCACACCTTTTCTCACATGGACGAAACCCACTTGAAACAAGCTAACATCCACGAATGTATTGACTGTACGCTGCTAATTATGAAAAACCGTCTCAAGTACGGAATTGAAGTAGTTAAAAACTATGGTGATTTGCCTTTGGTCAAGTGTTACTCTGGTCAGTTGAGCCAGGTATTTATGAATATCGTCAGCAATGCGATCGACGCTTTGGAAGAGGTAAAAGCAGAAAAAGATTTTATGCCTGCGATTACTATTGAAACCGAGGTAATAGACAGTTCTGACGGAGACTGCGTGAATTCGGAATTAATTCAAAATTATGTTAGGGGCGATGGCGTCCCGCCCCGCAAGCTACGACAAAATGCAAAACAGCTATCATCCGCCAGCCAAAACGGCGACTTCAGCCCAGAAGCAGGCGAAAAAAATCAAAATAACGCTTGGATAGCCATCAGAATTGCCGATAACGGGCCGGGAATTCCTCCAGAAATTCAGCGGCGGATTTTTGAGACATTTTTCACCACTAAACCTGCGGGGAAAGGTACCGGTTTGGGGTTGGCAATTACCCATCAAATTGTTACGGAAAAGCATAAAGGCAAGTTGAATTTGCATTCTACGCCCGGTACGGGTACTGAATTTGAAATTTTGTTGCCATTGATTTGAAGCAATAAGTCATATCAAATCTATTAGCATTGGAATTATTCCTATTTCTCCGATATTTATCTGCGTGAATCTGAGTCAATCCCTTGTCATCTGCGGCCTGAAAAATTATCTTTTTTTTACCGCAGATGGGGGCAGATTAACACCGATTAACGCAGATGAATTTGAACGATTCCGGTTGCAGCATCGGTGACTGTTGACTGTTGATTGATGACTCTTTTTAAGCTCTTAGCTGCACAGGCATCACCAAGAATGTAGCATTGACGCCACCCAATGGCTGGAAAATTACTGGGGCTAAAGCACCGTTTAATTGCAGTTGAATTTCGGGGGATTGAGCCGTTTTCAAAATGTCAATTAAGTATTTCACGTTGAAAGCAATATCTATGCTGTCTCCAGAAATCTGTGCGGGCATTGACTCTTTGCCGCAGCCGACATCTTTAGCATCTACCGACAAAGTGATTTCCTGATTTTCCTCGTCGATGCTGCATTTGAGAATATTATTTTTTTGGTCTGCAAAAACGGCTATTCTTTCTACTGCGGCTAAGAACGATCGCCTTTCTAAGGTAATTTGCCGCTCAAAGGAGGGCGGAATCAACTGCCGGTATGCGGGATATTGCCCTTCCAAAGTGCGGGTTGTCAGGCGCTGGTCGGCCCATTCAAACACTACTTGACCGTGTTCAAAATGCAGGGTGACAGGTTCAGTCCACTGCCGCATCACCAGCATTCTTTCTACTTCCCGCAATGCTTTAGCGGGGACTGTCACCTCAAATTCTTCTTCGGTTTCTTCCGCTTCGGCTTTTTCATTGGCAGTTTGAACTACTGCCAATCTGTGGCCGTCTGTAGCTGCAAATTCCAGACAATCTTGCAATACCTTTAAATGCACGCCTGCAAGTACCTGTTTTGCTTCGTCGGGGCTAGTAGCAAATAAAGTTCCTTTGAGTCCTTCTATCAAGGCTTCCGGCGGCAATTTAAGGATTGTTCCGGCTTCGATTGCGGGCAATTCTGGGAATTCTTCCGGGCCCATGCCTCTAACTTGGTAGCTGCCAGAAGTGCAAGTGAGATAGGCTACGGTGTCCCCCGCTTCGTCTTCTAAAGTAATCTCTCCATCTGGGAGTCTCGAAACAATATCGTTAAGCAACTTAGCGGGTATGGTAAAACTGCCGCCGCCAGTAACTTCTGCTGCGAAGCTGGTACGAATGCCCAAACTGAGATCGAAAGCTGTCAAGCTAACCCGCTGATTTTCCTCATCCGCTACTAAGAGCACGTTGGCGAGTACCGGATGTGTCGGGCGGGAGGGAACGGCCCGACTCACCAACGAGAGGTTGGCGTTGAGGTCACTTTGGGTGCAAACCAATTTCATGGTAGGAAGGTTAATTAACCGGATTTGAAACAGAAACAAATCGTATCACAGAAAGCCGGCGGGTCTGTTTTTCTGCGTGTAGGGCTTAAGCATGGGGCTAGAAACCGGGTTTACAGGCAAAATTTTGCCTGTAAAAACGAGAAATCTTCGTAGAAACCGGGTTTCTGAGGTTAGCGGGCGTCGCGAACTATGTGTGTAGGGTGTGCAGGGATTGCCTGTTTTTTTAATTTATTGAATTCTTTTTGTGTCGATCGCCCTGTGGAAACTGTGGAAAAAAAAGCTAACTGCTTGCTGGGCATCACTTATAGGTAATAAATACCTGTGGAAAACTTGTGGAAAAGCTGGTGCGGTCGATCGCCCATTTTTGTGCAAAAACTATTTCGGGCGATCGAGTAAAGTTTTCCACAAACGGAGGGCAAATTTTCCACAGGTTTTTCCACAGGCAAGCTGCTACGCATAGAGATTGTCTGTTATCGGAGAGTTACCCCTTCGATGATGGGGATCTTGAAATCGCTGCATAGAGTCATTGGTGTGACAACTGACTGACAACTGACAACTGACAACTGACAACTGACTAATGACTTTTTCTCAAGTTTTGCGGCTGACAACATTAATTCGATCGCTCAACTGACGCAAAGTTTGAGCCAAATTCGGGTCAGTGTTCCGCAACTGAGCAATTTTGTCACAACTGTAAAGCACAGTCGTGTGATCTTTGCCGCCGAACACTTCGCCAACTTTCGGCAAACTCAAACCAGTATGCTGGCGAATTAAATACATCCCTATTTGACGGGCCAGACTAATTTCTCGCCTGCGGGAAATACCTTTCAAATCTTCAACAGAAACATCAAACGCCTCGGCCACAACTGCAATTACTGCATCTGGCGTCGCCTCTACGCTTTCAGTTTGCGGGTTCAAAACCGGGGTGATATTCTCCACAGTCATCGGCAAACCGGTAATTGAAAGATAAGCTACCGCCCGAATCAAAGCTCCTTCTAATTCCCGAACGTTGGAAGTGTAACTAGAAGCAATGTATTCAATCACATCTCGCGGCAGCCGCATATTTTCATACTCGGCTTTTTTCTGCAAAATTGCCATCCGAGTTTCCAAGTCTGGCAATTGAATGTCGGCAATTAATCCCATCGAAAATCGGGAACACAAACGCTCTTGCAGGCGGGGGATTTGCTGCGGCGGACGGTCAGAAGCTAAAACTACTTGGTTTCCGGATTCGTGCAAAGTATTAAAAGTGTGAAAGAATTCTTCTTGAGTGTATTCTTTGCCTTCAATAAATTGGATGTCATCTATTAATAAAACATCGGCAGCCCGATAATGGTCGCGGAAAGTTTGCATACTGTCTTTGCGAATGGCGGCAATTAAATCGTTAGTGAATTTCTCAGTAGAAACGTAAAAAATCTTGGCGTTGGGGTCAATTTCCAAGCGATAATGGCCGATCGCCTGCATTAAATGAGTTTTGCCCAAACCGACGCCACCGCACAAAAATAGGGGATTGAATTCTCGGCCCGGAGACTCGGCTACCGCGAGGGAAGCTGCGTGAGCCATGCGGTTGTTAGAACCGACGACAAAGCGGGAAAATACGTATTTCGGGTTTAAATTGGCGGGTTTGGGGGGGTGAAGCGAGTGGCTTTCGGGGACATCGGCGGCGATGGGGGAGGGCCAAATCATGGCCGAGTCGCTGCTGCCGGCTGTTTCGTTTCCCCCGGCAATTGTCAAGTAAATGTCTACGGGATAGCCGAGAATTTCTGCGACTGCATCGGCAAGGATTTCTCTGTAATATTTTTGCAACCAATTGCGAGCAAAGGGGTTGGGGGCGCTGACGATCAAACAGTTATTTTCGAGTTGTTCTGCCCTAGCAGTTTTGATCCACGTCTCAAAGCTAGGTCTGCTCAGTTGTACCTGGAGACGTTCAAGTATCTGATTCCACAGACTTTCGAGGGGAATGTCCACTGCTCACCTCTGCCGATCGGCATTCAAGATATTAATTCTACTCTAGAGAGTTTAGTCCTCAGATGCTAAAGTTTAAGGGAGTCTGCCGTAGCTTGCGGGGCGGGACGCCATCGCCCAAAAATTTGGCGGCTCTGCAGCCCAAACCAGGTATCGGGGAGCTGTTCAGCAAATATTTAGATTTGGCAGGAAAGCCTTAAAACATGGCCATGAAGAGTTCTACTGGCAAATTTTGGAAGCAACCGGCAATTTACATATTGCTGCTGGTAACGGGAGCCGGGGCCGCCATGTTGGGCGATCGTCTGACGGTTTCTCAATTTCGTGCAAATTCTGGCGATTCGGGACAAAGGGCGCTGGAACCGAAATTGCAACTGCCTCCCAATACAAAGGATCGAGTTAGCAAAGTCTTGCCGCCTGCTTCCTTGTCGGGCGACGCGACTAATGTGAATTTTATTGTGGCTGCCGTGGAAAAAGTTGGCCCGGCAGTGGTTCGGATCGATGCTTCGCGCCGGGTGAAACCGGGAAATAGAGGGCTGTCGCCGGAAGATTTTTTTGGCATAGAACCGAATTCGGGCGGCCGGGGCGGGATCGAACGGGGCACTGGTTCGGGTTTTGTCATCGGGGCCGACGGCGTGATTCTCACTAACGCTCACGTTGTAGAGGGAGCCGATACCGTAAATGTAACTCTCAAGGACGGCCGCAGCTTTCAGGGCCGGGTGTTGGGGGCGGATAAGGTGACGGATGTGGCTGTGGTGAAGATTGAGGCGAATAATCTGCCTGTGGTGACGATCGGCAATTCGGATAAGCTGTTGTCTGGGGAATGGGCGATCGCGATCGGCAATCCTTTGGGTTTGGACAATTCCGTAACTGCGGGGATTATTAGCGCTACGGGGCGATCGAGCTCTGATGTGGGCGTACCCGACAAGCGCATCGGTTTTATTCAAACAGACGCTGCAATTAATCCGGGGAATTCCGGGGGCCCGCTGCTGAATGCTTCGGGCCAAGTTATTGGCATGAATACGGCGATTATTCAAGGTGCTCAAGGATTGGGGTTTGCGATTCCCATTCAGGCGGCCCAAGAGGTAGCGAAGGAACTGGTTTCGACGGGGAAAGTCGAACACGCTTATTTGGGAATTGAAATGGCGACGCTGACTCCAGAGGTTAAGGAGCAAATTAACAGCAACGCTAACAGCAGCCTGCGAGTTGCGGTCGATCGGGGTGTGGCTATTGTTAGCGTTGTTCCTAATTCTCCCGCTGCGGCGGCAGGTTTGCGCGCTGGAGATGTGATTCAAAAAATTAACAATCAGCCGATTATTCAGTCGGAAGCTGTTCAGGATTTCGTGCAAAATGCTAAGGTTGGCGGGCTGTTGCAAATGGAAATCAACCGCAACGGGCAAATAGTTAATTTGACCGTTAAAACGGGAAGTTTGCCGGTTCAAAAAGTTGGATAATCTGTTGACTGTTGACGGGTTGACAGTTGTTACCAAATACCAAATACCAATTACCAATTAGCAAATATCAATTACTAATTAATATGGCAGAAATATTACAAATCTCACAATTAGGAAATCCTGTACTGCGCCGCCCGTCGCAAGTTGTCGAGAATATTCAGGACGATCGCATTCAAGAGTTGATTGACAGCTTAATCTCTACAGTACAACACGCGCACGGAGTAGGGATTGCCGCCCCTCAAGCGGCTCAGTCCGATCGCCTGTTCATCGTCGCATCTCGCCCCAATTTGCGGTATCCCCAAGCACCCCACATGGAACCCACAGCGATGATTAATCCCCGGATTGTGGCTGCATCAACAGAGACAGTCAAAGACTGGGAAGGCTGTTTGAGCATTCCGGGGATTCGGGGCTTGGTGCCCAGAAGTAGGGCGATCGAGATAGAATACACCAGTAGAGACGGCCAACTCCACCGACAAGAATTGACAGACTTTGTGGCCCGGATTTTTCAACACGAACACGACCATTTAGATGGAATCGTGTTTTTAGACAGGGTAGAAAGCACCAGAGAACTGATGGCAGAGGATGAGTACCAAAAGCAATTTGTTAATTTACTCCCTTGAACACAAATTTGTGAGCCGATTTGAGATTTACTCGTTATTACTCACTCGTTTTTTGTAGCGCTAAGTCATTGAATCTATTACAAACAGTATGAACAGCAATCAACAAGCTGCAAATCATCAGCCACAAATTATTATGATTACGGGGAACATGGCTGCTGGCAAATCAACTGCTGCCCAATCACTTGCCGAACGGTTGCCCAAAAGTGTTCACCTGCGCGGAGATATCTTTCGTCGCATGATTGTGAATGGGCAGGCGGAAATGGCGTTAAATTTGTCAGCAGAGGCATATCAGCAACTTCAACTGCGCTATCACCTGGCAGCAATGGCAGCGCGACAATATCTCCAGGCTGGCTTTACGGTTGTCTATCAAGACATCATCATTGGTTCGGCACTCAGTGAGGTGGTCGCCGCGTTTCATGATGTACCGTTGTCAGCGATCGTTCTGTGTCCCCAGGCAGAGGTTGTAGCGGCACGAGATGCAGCAAGATCCAAGACCGGATATGCCAACGAAACAATGGTTTATGCATTCGATCGCATCCTCCGCACCGAAACTCCTCGTCTCGGTTATTGGCTGGATTCAACCCATCTAACGGTTCAAGAAACGGTCGATCGGATTTTGGCAAATTTGCAAGATGAATGAGTGAAATAACAGCGCTATGTGCCTGAGCGCGATCGCTCCTAAATCAATCGTTTAAAGGGAAGACATCTTATACTTGACATTTAAAATTTGTGATATAACTGTTAACAATAATATCAAAGATGTTGCGAACAGGAGAGCAAATGTCTATCAATTTGGAAAAAGGCGGGAGAATCAATCTCTCTAAAGAAGCACCGGGGTTGAAAAATGCCGGAATTGGTTTGGGATGGGATCTCAACGCTACAGACACCGGCGCAGCGTTTGACTTAGATGCTTCCGTGTTTATGTTGGGGGCTACTGGCAAAATCCCCAGCGAAAAATACTTTGTTTTCTACAACAACAACCAATCGCCGGACAGTTCTGTAATACATCTGGGAGATAGCAGAACCGGAGAAGGATTTGGCGATGATGAAACCGTTACAGTCGATTTAACCAAAGTCGATCCGGCGGTGCAAGAAATTGTGTTTGTGGTAACTATCCACGAAGCAGAATCGAGAAGGCAAAACTTCGGTCAAGTGCGAAATGCTTTTATCAGGATTTACGACACTACTACGAACACAGAGGTAACGAAGTACGATTTGGACGAGGATTTTTCTAGGGAGACAGCGGTAGAGTTTGGCAGACTTTACAAGAAAGACGGCGAGTGGAGGTTCCAAGCTGTAGGACAAGGCTACAATTCAGGCTTGCAAAGCTTTGTAGACAAGTATGCCTGATAAAAGGTCGTTAGCGAAGCCCTCGAAGAGGATCGCTCTTATCTAAATAAATCGAGGGGAAATTCGGAAGCAGGAATGTTTCCCTCGATTTTAATCAATCAGACTCATGAGGTGATAAACCAGATGGGAATTCAATTAAAGAAGGGCGAAAGATTTAATCTTTCTAAAACATCTCCAAGTTTAACAAAAGTTGCGATCGCCCTGGGGTGGGAAATAGCAACTAAACTAAATTTATCCGACTCAAACCCGCAAAGCTGCGATATCGATGCCTCGGTTTTTGCGTTAGGTTCGGACGGAAAAATCCCCGATGAAAGATACTTTGTATTTTACAATAATTCGCAGTCGCCGGACGGAGCGATCGCCCATTCGGGAGATAATCAAACCGGTCAAACTCAAGGGGATGACGAGACAATTTATCTAGACTTAGAAAAGGTAACGGCTGCGGTTGAGGAAATGGTTTTTGTGGTCACGATTCACGACGCACAAGCTAAACATCAAAATTTCAGCCAAATCAGAAATGCTTTTATTCGATTGTACGATCGCGAAACCGACAGCGAACTAGCGCGCTATGATTTAACAGAAGCTTTTTCTGAAGAAACAGCAGTCGAGTTCGGACGGTTGTATAAAAAAGATGCAGCTTGGAGATTTCAGGCCGTAGGACAAGGATATAAAGCAGGGTTGCAGAGTTTTGTTGACAAATATCATTCAGAGATTAAACAGCAAGAAAAACCAGCAAAACGTACAGTAGAACTGCCTAAATTACCAGTTATTGAAGATAGCCACAAAAGTCAGAAAGCTATAGCATTAGACAAAAAGCTTGAGGAGAAAGCGCCGCACATTTTCAATCTCGCCAAGAAAGCCGATATCTCGCTAAAAAAGGCAAATCTCACAAATCACGATGCTCAAGTAGCGCTTTGCCTGGATATTTCGGCTTCCATGTCTTCCCTATACAGTTCAGGAAAAATTCAGCGTTTGGCAGAGAAGATTTTGGCTTTGGGATGTCGGTTTGATGACAACGGATCGATCGACATATTTCTGTTTGGAGTCAACCCCCACAATCCCGGTGAAATGTCGATCGACAATTTCTCAAACTTCATCCACCATATACTGCAACAGTATCCTTTAGAAGGAGGTACTTACTACGGTAAAGTGATGAAGGAAATTAGAAACTTCTATTTTCCTGACGGTCGCGGTAGCAGGCGGTACGCACCTATTAAAGCCGATCGACCTGTCTACGTGATGTTTGTCACGGATGGAGAAACTGCTGACGAATCGGAAAGCAAGCAGCAGCTACAATGGTCGTCCTATGAGCCGATATTTTGGCAGTTTATGGCGATCGGCAAGTCGCAGAAAGATGTCAAAAGTAAGGGAGTTCGCGGGTGGTTAGCAAGATCCATAGCCAGCGATTTTAGCTTTTTAGAGCAGCTTGACCAAATGGGCGATCGCTACCTAGACAACGCAGACTTCTTCAGTTTAGAAGACCCGGAACATATTGCCGATGAGGAATTATACGATTTGTTGACAGCAGAATATCCGCATTGGGTAAAATCAGCGCGGAGCAAAAATCTATTACCCTAGAAACAGCTTTATCGGCAAACAAAATGCTAGCTTAGGGCAATCATTCAACTTCACCAGAAACATTACAAAATCACAAAACTATGGCTATCAACTTGACAAAAGGACAATCGATCGTTCTCAGCAAAAGCGAATACGACTTGTCCAGACTGACAATGGGTTTGGGCTGGGATGTAGCGAAAGCTAAAAAAAGTATCTTTGGCAGAAGCAGCGGTGCAAATTTTGACTTAGATTCCTACGCCCTGCTGCTGGGAGACAATGGCAAAATAAAGAACTACAAAGAAGATGTAATTTATTACTCTCATTTGGAGTCAAAGGACAAAACAGTTGTTCACTCAGGCGACAATCTCACGGGCGAGGGAGAGGGAGACGACGAACAAATATTGGTGAAATTGAACTCTTTGCCAGCACAATATCACAAAATTATTTTGGGCGTGAATATTTACGATGGGAAAGAGAGAAAACAGCATTTTGGCATGGTAGAAAATGCTTTCGTGAGAGCTGTAGATGCCGCCGGGAAAGAAATAGCTCGCTATCGCTTGTCAAATGACCCATCTTATGAAGGAAAATTAAATATGTTGATGGGAGAAGTTTATCGAGAAGGCGGCGAGTGGAAGTTTAAGGCTTTGGGAAATCCTTTGGCTGAAGATTTGAACGGTGTTGTCGGTTCGTTTATGCGGTGATATGAAGGATGTTTTTTAACCGCAGATAAACGCGGATAAACGCCGATGTAATTTCATCTGCGTTTATCTGTGTTAATCCGCAGATATCTGCGGTTTAAAAATCCACTGGAATCAATCTTTGACCGGCCGCATTGTCGGGAACATGACGGCATCTCGGATGCTTTGAGTATTAGTTAAAAGCATCACCAATCTGTCTACGCCGATGCCCATGCCCGCACAATTAGGCATTCCCAAAGATAGCGCTTGAATAAAGTCTTCATCCATTGGATGCGCTTCGTCATCGCCGGCATTTTTCTGCGCTAACTGTTCCTCAAACCGCTTTCTTTGCTCTTTCGGATCGTTCAATTCTGAGAAGCCGTTCGAGTATTCTGTACCGTTGATAAATAGCTCGAAACGTTCTACAAATCCGGGCTTGCTGCGATGTCCTTTTGCTAAGGGACTGACTTCGACAGGGTAGTCGATGATGAATGTAGGTTGAATTAGTTTGGGAACAACTAATTTGTCAAAAACCGCATACAGCACGTAGCCTAAACTCTGTTGTTCTAACTTAGAGAGGTGCAATTCGAGTTTGGTTGCAGAGGCGATCGCACTTTCCAAGTCCAAACTGTCAAAATCCAGCCCAAACTCGTCTCTGACAGCTTCTACCATCGTTTTCACTTGCCAGTGTTTGCCGCTGAAACCGGGATATTTTTCGCTGTAGTCGAACTTGCGTTCTAAACTAATCGTTTCCCCCTGATTTTCAATTTCTTTGACATCCCCAAATACCGCCGCCGCTGCGAAACATATCACGTCTTCGACAACTGTTAAAATGTCGAAGACATCAGCATAAGCTTGGTAAACTTCTAAAGAGGTAAACTCTGGATTGTGGGTGCTGTCAATGCCCTCATTTCTAAATGCTTTCCCTAGTTCAAATACTCGCTCGAAACCGCCGCAAATTGCTCTTTTTAAGAATAATTCTGGAGCCACTCGCAAATACAAATCTACCTCTAAAGCATTGTGGTGAGTGATGAATGGCTTGGCAGCAGCACCACCGTAAATAGCTTGCAGTGTTGGCGTTTCTATTTCGTAAAAATTTGCTTGCCAGAGATAGGAACGGATGCTTTGAACGATGCGGCTGCGAAGCATAAAACGGTTGAGCGCATCTTGGTTGCTTGCCAAATCCATTTCGCGGTGACGGCGGCAAACTTCGGGGTCGTTAATTCCGTAATAAGTATCGGGAAATTGAATGGTAGCTTTTGATAAAAGCTTTAATTCCCTCACTAAAATAGAAAGTTCTCCCCTGGGGGTGCGGCAGCCGATACCTTCGACGCCGACAAAATCGCCGACATCGAGCAATTTTTTAATTTGTTCAAAGCTCAAACCGACTTCGCCGGTGACGATTGCTTTCTCGATTTTGAGTTGAATTTTGTCTGTGGCGTCTTTTAAATCGATGAAACCAATTTTGCCGCTGTCTCGCTTGGAAATAATGCGGCCGGCTAATCGCAGGGAAATTTCTTCGGGGTCGCTTTCTCCGTTTTGGAGTTCTTTTCCCGGCTGACTAAATATTTGGCGAACTTGCTTGGCTGTGTGCGATCGCGCGTAGGATTCACTGGGATACGGTTCTATGCCTTGCGATCGCAGTTCGTCTACTTTTTGACTGCGGACTTCGGCTTCACTGAGAGTCATTAGTTATTGCCTGATTAAAATTACAAATATCTGACATCTTGCACTATTCTGGCGATCGTGCGATCGGGCGTTGCTTTGAGCAACGCCCCACAAAAAAATTCACTTTTCGCTTCACAGGCATCTTGCCTGTTCGTGACAAAGCTGCAAGATATCAGAAACACCAAACTCTATCATAACAGGGTGGTTTTGAGAGCCAATTTGCTAAATAATTAAGTTAAACCCTCTCGTAGCCCGATCGCACAGACCCGCATTCGCCCCAGAAATATCTCCGATAACAATTTGCTATGACTGCACAAAGCGACCGAAACATTAAAAAATTAAGTTGTCTGTCGATCGCAACTGGTGAGATGATATGTAGTGCAGCCTCACGGCAGTTCCACAGAAACTGAACAGCAGAAACGCGAGCGATCGAACTCGGCTCATCGCACCTCTGTCAGAATCGACCACACACACTCTCTCTTAACATATAAAAACCAGAATTATGGCTGTTGCAACCCAATCACTCGAAGAACTCTGCATCAACTCTATCCGCTTTTTGGCCATCGATGCGGTAGAAAAAGCAAAATCAGGACACCCGGGACTGCCGATGGGCGCTGCCCCTATGGCCTTTGTGCTGTGGGATCGGTTCATGCGGTTCAACCCCAAAAACCCCAAGTGGTTTAACCGCGATCGCTTCGTCCTCTCCGCCGGCCACGGCTGTATGCTACAGTACGCCCTCCTGTACTTGACCGGCTACGATAGCGTCACCCTCGACGACATCAAGCAATTTCGCCAGTGGGAATCCAAAACCCCCGGACACCCCGAAAACTTCGTCACCGAAGGCGTAGAAGTTACCACTGGCCCCCTGGGACAAGGAATTGCTAATGCCGTCGGTTTGGCAATGGCAGAAGCTCACCTCGCTGCTAAGTTTAACAAGCCCGACCACACAATTGTTGACCACTACACCTATGTAATTTTGGGCGACGGCTGCCAAATGGAAGGCGTTTCTGGCGAAGCTTGTTCTTTGGCCGGACACCTGGGACTGGGGAAATTAATTGCCTTGTACGATGACAATCACATTTCTATTGAAGGCGACACAAGCTTGGCCTTTACTGAAGATGTGGGCAAGCGTTTTGAAGCTTACAACTGGCACGTTATTACAGTAGACAATACCGCTCTAGACGAAGATACTAACCTAGAAGCAGTTCACAAAGCTATTGAAGAAGCCAAAAAAGTCACGGACAAACCGTCCATGATTAAAGTCCGCACCATCATTGGTTACGGTTCTCCAAACAAGCGCAATTCCTACAGCGCTCACGGTGCTGCTTTGGGTCCCGATGAAGTGAAAGCAACTCGCGATTTCTTGAAGTGGGAACACGCACCGTTTGAGATTCCTGATGATGCTTTGGCTCACTTCCGCAAAGCAGTCGATCGCGGTGCTCAAGCTGAACAAGAATGGCAGAAAGCTTTTGATGCTTATAAAGCAGCATATCCTGCAGAAGCTGCAGAATACGAGCGCACAGTTGCAGGCAAACTTCCTGAAGGTTGGGATAAAGTTTTGCCGACATACAAGCCAGAAGATAAGGCAGATTCGACTCGGAATCATTCTGGAAAATGTTTGAATGCTTTGGCAGGTGTGCTACCTGAATTGATCGGCGGTTCCGCTGACTTGGCATCTTCTAACATGACTTTGCTCAAGGGTGAAAAAGACTTCCAAAAAGGTCAGTACGAAGGACGTAACCTGCGGTTTGGCGTGCGGGAGCACGGCATGGGTGCGATCGCCAACGGCTTGCTCCTCCACGGCGGTTTAATTCCTTACTGCGCTACTTTCTTGGTATTTGCTGACTATATGCGGGGCGCAATTCGCCTCTCTGCACTCTCGGAAGCTGGAGTTATTTATGTAATGACTCACGACTCCGTAGCCTTGGGCGAAGATGGCCCGACTCACCAACCGGTGGAAACTTTAGCTTCTCTGCGCGTAATTCCCGATTTGTTGGTAATGCGCCCTGCCGATGGTAACGAAACATCCGGCGCTTACAAAGTGGCAGTTGAAAGCCGCACTCGCCCAACTTTAATGGCTTTGTCGCGCCAAAATCTGCCCAACTTGGCTGGAAGTTCGATCGAAGGAACGGCCAAAGGCGCTTACATTTTGTCTGATGACGGCGGCACTCCCGACATCATTTTAATCGGCACCGGCGGCGAAACATACCTCTGCGTTGATGCCGCTGAAAAATTGCGCGCCGCAGGCAATAAAGTGCGGGTAGTTTCGATGCCTTGCTGGGAATTGTTCGACTTACAAGATGCGGCTTACCGCGAATCCGTACTGCCGAAAGCTGTTACTAAACGGTTGGCAGTTGAAGCAGCTTCTAGCTTCGGCTGGGGACGTTATTTGGGTGCTGAAGGCGATAGCGTCAGTATTGACAGATTCGGCGCTTCTGCACCGGGCCCCGTTGCTTTAGAAAAGTTTGGCTACACAGTTGATAATGTGGTAGCTAAGGCTCAGGCGCTGTTGGGCTAATAGCAGCAGCATAATTTTTGGTGGGGCGGGCTTCGGGCTCGCCCCATTTTTTATACGATTAAACAAGTTTAAACAAGAACGCAACTGTAGACAAGCTGCAAATCCATACATAATCAGTCATTCCCAATTATTTAATCTAAAACTTAAAATCTAAAATGTTATTAGTCACAGACGCACGCTTTCTGAAGAAACCCGGTTTTGTCAACGAGGCATCTACGAAGAAACCACGTTTGTAGCCCCCCGTGCGTCCAGCACTGTATATTTCAGAAATTTGAGATAAGTTATAAGTTATTGGGTTAAATTTCCCATTACCCCTTCCCCATTCCCAATTCTATTTATGATTTGGAACTTTTTAAATAAGCTGTTATTCACCGGGCATTATATTCCTCACGGCCACTGTTACCTTTGGCAGCGAGAGCTAGTCGCGATCCACATAGTATCAGACTCTATAATTGCCCTGGCTTACTATTCAATACCGCTATCGCTAATTTATATTATCACTCAGGGAAAAGACTTGCCCTTTCGCAACATCTTTTGGCTGTTCGCAGCCTTTATTATCTCCTGCGGCACTACTCATATAATGGAAATTTGGACGCTTTGGCATCCTGTTTATTGGGTTTCTGGCAGTCTGAAAATTATTACCGCCGCGATTTCTGCTTACACAGCTTTTTCATTAATTCCTTTAGTTCCCCAAGCATTAACTCTCGTCACTCCAACTCAATTAGGGATGCTCGCTCGAATACTGCAAAAAGAAATCATTGAACGCCGAAAAACAGAAGCTCGCTATCAAACTTTAACTGAAGCTTCGCCGGTAGGAATATTTTATGCAGACGCTTTAGGAGACTGCTTGTATGTCAACGAGCGCTGGTGTCAAATTTCGGGAATAGCCTGCGATAAAGCTTTGGGCAAAGGGTGGTGGCAAGCCATTCATCCAGACGACCGCCAGCGGGTTTTTGCTCAATGGTATAGCGCCGCGCAGGAGAAATTGCCGTTTAAATGTGAGTACCGCTTTCAAGGCATTAATCACCCTAAAATCAGTTGGGTATTCGGTCAAGCTGTCGGTATAATCGGAGAAAATGGGGAGGTTAAAAGTTATGTTGGTACTATTACTGATATTACAGAACTCAAGCAGGTAGAAGAGGAAAATCGACTGCTCCATGAAACTCTGGAACATCGAGTTGCTGAGCGCATTGCTCAAATCGAAATTTCTCACCACTTATTGCCACAAGAAATAGCCTACAGACAAAGAATTGCGATAACTTTGTTGGAATTGACGCAACTGCAAAATGCAATTCTTAACAGCGCTCACTACACAATTATTTCTACAGATCCAGACGGTACAATTAAAACATTTAATCGCGCAGCACAGAAACTTTTAGGCTATTCCCCCGAAGAAGTAGTGGGGAAAGTCACGCTAGCAATAATTCACGATCCTGTGGAGGTCGGTAAAAGAGCTGAAATTCTTTCTCAAGAATTGGGAGTAAAAATAGAGCCGGGAATGGAAGTTTTTGTTACTTTGCCACGCCGGGGAATAGCTGACGAAAATGAATGGACTTACATTCGCAAAGACGGTTCGCGGTTTCCGGTGCAATTGTCGGTGACTGCCTTATTCGATCCTGAAGGAAATATCACTGGTTTTTTGGGTATAGGTCAGGATATTAGCGATCGCAAACAAGCTGAAAAAGAGCTGCGCGACCTCACAGCAGCCATGCAAAATGCGATGGAAGGCATTTCGCGGCTAGATATTGAGGGACGCTACGTGAATGTTAACCGAGCTTACGCTCATAGATGCGGTTACGAACCAGAAGAAATGCTCGGCCTGCAATGGCAGCTCACCGTACATCCGGGCGATATTGAGATGATGCTCTCAGCTTATCAGGAAATGGTAATTTCTGGGAAAGTAGAAGTTGAAGCTAGAGGCGTCCGGAAAAATGGCTCGTTTTTTTACAACCAATTAACGATGGTAAAAGCTTGGGACGCACAAGGAATATTTAACGGCCACCACTGTTTTATGAAAGATATCACCGAGCGCAAACTAACGGAAAGAGCTTTGCAGGAAAGCGAATTTAAGTACAGACAAATAGTTGAATTAGCAGAAGAAGGTATTTGGGTAATTGACAGCAATTCCCTCACGACTTACGTGAACCACGCAATGGCACGAATGCTCGGCTATAGCGAATTAGAAATGTTCGGGCGGTCGCTTTTTGATTTCATGGACGAAGCGGAACAACAACAAGCTCTCGCTCTTGTCGAGCGGCGCAAGCAAGGTATTGGCGAACAACACGAATTTAAATTCAAAAGCAAGGACGGCAAAGATATTTGGACTGATATGTCTACCAGTCCAGTCATGGACTCCCAGGGGAATCTGCTGTCTTGTTGCGCCTTGGTTTACAACATTACAGACCGCAAACAAGCAGAGCAGCAAATGCTGCAACTTACAGAAGATTTGAAGCGTTCCAACGAGGAATTAGAACAATTTGCTTATGTGGCTTCCCACGATTTGCAAGAACCGCTCCGAGCCGTTACCAGTTACACTCAATTGCTGGCCCAGCGCTATCAAGGAAATTTGGACGATCGCGCAGATAAATATATTAATTATATTGTCGATGGTGCCACCAGAATGCAACAGTTAATTAACGATTTGTTGGCGTATTCGCGCCTGGGAACGAGGGGCCACGAGTTTGAGGAGGCGGACTGCAACGCTGCTGTCGAGAAAAGTTTGTGCAATTTGCAAATTGCGATCGCCGAAAGAAAAGCTGCAATCACCTGCGAGGCGATGCCAACCGTGATGGCAGATGAATCTCAACTGGTGCAATTATTCCAAAATTTGATCGGCAACGGCATCAAATTTTGCCGCCAAGATATCCCGTTGATTCATATCGCTGCCCGCAGGCAAGAGAGCGAATGGCTGTTCAGCGTCCGCGATAACGGCATTGGCATCGATCCGCAGTATGCCGATCGCATTTTTATCATTTTTGCGCGCCTGCACTCCCGCCGCCAATATTCCGGTACTGGCATAGGTTTGGCGATGTGCAAGCGAATTGTTGAACGTCACGGAGGGCGCATCTGGGTCGAATCTCAAGAGGGCAAAGGAGCGACTTTTTACTTCACTATTCCTATAATTAATACCTGAAGCCTCAAAGTTCAATTTTTTTTTATAATCAAAAGGATACCCCGGTTATGAGCGATCGAAGCACTGTCAGACCCATAGAGATTCTGCTGATTGAGGATTCTCCCAGCGATGCCGATTTAGCAATAGAAGTGATCAATCAGGGTAAAATATTGAATAACTTGCATTTTGTAGAGGATGGAGTTGAAGCAATCAAGTTTTTGCGCCGAAAAGAACCCTATCTCAGCGTACCCCGTCCCGATTTGATTTTGTTGGATTTGCACCTGCCGAAAAAAAGCGGTGTTGAAGTGCTAGAAGAAATTAAAACTGACCCGAAGTTAAAATTAATTCCTGTAGTGATTCTCAGCACTTCAGCAGCTCCCGAAGATATTTTTAAATCCTACTCGCTCCACGCCAACTGTTACATAACCAAGCCTGTTGACTTAGTACAATTTACTAAAGTAGTCAGGTTAATTGAAGAATTCTGGCTCGCAGTCGTCAAACTTCCTATAAATTAAACGAACAGATACTTTGCTTATGAGCGCTCTCAAAATTTTTAACCTATGGAAATTCTGCCGGTGGATGATTTGCTCAGGAAGGCTGAATGGACTTTATAAAAGCTGGCGACAAGCCAAATTTTAACAATTTGCCCAAGAGTAGAAGATAGGGTATCAGCAATTAATTTATTGAATCAAGCAGGCTTGTCTTTTCCTGTTCCCATCTCGATTTAATTCTGCTTGAGTTGATTGGGTATAAAAAAACGGTGGGTCAATATTAATCTAAATTAATTCAGCACCAAAGTTAAAAATGATTCCGGTGGTAATTATGACAACCTCAGCAGCCGATGAAGAGAGGCTCAAGTTTTATGCGCTGTCAGTCCGGTGCTACAACATTGCTAATCGTGTGGATTTTAGTCAAGTCGCTAAGTTGGTGATATGGATTGAGGATTGGTGGCTGGCGGTGGTGACAGTTCCCCAATAATAACTTTCAAGTGAAAAATGGTCAGGGAAAGCAAAAAAGTTTAACCTGAGATTGGTAGAGTGAAAATTTTACAGTCAAAAATGTCAAAGTTATGTGGATTAAGATTCTGTTAGTAGAAGACAATCCGGCTGATGCTGATTTGCTTGCAGAACTGTTAGAAGTATCTGTGGGAGTCCAGTGGGAATTAGTGTCTGCTGAGTTCCTGCATGAGGCGATCGCACAACTGTGCAAACAATCTTTTGATGTAGTTTTGCTCGACCTTTCTTTGCCGGACAGCCGCGGTTTGGAAACTTTAACTCGCCTGCGAGAAGTTGCCCCGGATACGGCAATGGTCGTAATGACGGGCTTGGATGATGAGGCGATCGCATTTGAATCAGTTCGCTTGGGAGCTCAAGACTATATTGTTAAAGGTCATATTACTACTCAATTATTAGTGCGGACGATCCGCTACGCGATCGAACGATCTCAAACATTTCAAATGCTCAGGGAAAGCGAGCGGCGCTTTCGGGCGATTTTTGACTCTTCGTTTCAGCTAACAAAACTGCTGACTCCCGAAGGAATCGTGCTGGAAGTGAACGAGACAGCCCTCGATTTTGCCGGATTGCGATCGGAGGATATTGTCGGCCGCCCGATTTGGGAAATGGCGGTTTGGGCCGAGTCGCTACAGGTTTCCGAACAATTGCAGTGCGCGATCGGCAAAGCAAGTCAGGGCGAGTTTTTCCGCAGCGAACTCGACTTGTTAGGCAAAAGCGGCCAAATTATGACAGTTGATTTCTCACTGAAACCTGTTAAAAATGAAACAGGACAAGTTTTGCTGCTGATTGCTGAAGCCCGTGATATTAGCGATCGCAAACGAGCAGAAGCGGAAATTCTCAAAGCCCTCGCGCGAGAAAAGGAACTTTCAGAACTGCGAGCTAAATTTGTGACAATGGTTTCTCACGAGTTCCGCACCCCCTTGACAACCATCCAATTTTCGGCTGGATTGCTGCAAGATTACAGTTCTCAGTGGCCCGAAGATAAAAAATCTACTCATTTTGTGCGGATTCAATTAGCAATTAAACGCATGACAGAGTTACTAGAAGATATCCTCGTAATTGGCAAAATCGAAGCAAATACCTTGCATTTTCAACCGGTTTCCTTAAACCTAGAAAAATTTTGCCGTCAACTGGTAGAAGAGCAGCAGCTAAACGACAGCAACCAACACCCGATCGCTTTTCTACATGAAGGGGGCAACTGCGACGCTCAAATGGATGAAAAACTGCTGCAGCAAATCTTGGGAAACGTCCTCTCCAATGCCCTAAAATATTCTCCCGCCGCCAGTACAGTTTCCTTGCAGCTCAAATGTCAAAACAAAGAAGCTGTTTTCCAAGTTCAAGATCGGGGTATCGGTATTCCTCAAGCCGATATAGAGCGGATATTAGAAACTTTTTACCGAGCTACAAATGTCGGCACTATTTCGGGAACAGGTCTCGGTTTAGCAATTGTCAAAAGGGCTGTGGAGCTTCACGGCGGCGAACTAGCGATCGACAGTCAAGAAGGAAGGGGCACAACTTTCACTATTACCTTGCCTTTAATTTGCGAACCCCGTCAATAACAACTGAATTATCAACTATATATCCGCAGATTAACGCTCAATAAAGCCTCTCAAACACACAATTATCAAGTGTACGAACTAGAAATTTTCTAACAAACTACTAACTACAATGAGGTATCACCGTGGCTAAGATTTTGGTAATAGAAGATGAAGAATCGATTAGAGAAAATATTTTAGATTTGCTGGAAGCCGAAAATTTTGAAGGAATGGGAGCGATTAACGGCAAAGTCGGCATCAAATTGGCGATCGAACAAATCCCGGATTTAATTTTGTGCGACATGATGATGCCGGAAGTGGACGGTCACGGCGTCATCAAAGCTTTGCGCTCCGAACCCTTGACTGCCACAATTCCGTTTATTTTCCTCACAGCCAAAGCCGACAAAATTGACGTTCGCACGGGCATGGAACTGGGAGCAGACGATTACATTACTAAACCTTGTACGCCGCAAGAATTGCTAAAAGCCATTGCTATTAGACTTGAAAAACAAAAAACAATTAGCAGGCAATCTCAAAAAACGCTAGACGAATTGCGCACTAATATTAGTATGTCGCTCCCCCACGAATTGCGGACTCCTTTGAATTCTATTCTGGGTTTTTCTGAGCTAATATTGTCAGAATATCAGGTTTTCGAGGAATCAGACATCTTAGAGATGATCGGTCAAATTCAAGATTCCGGTCATCGCTTGTATCGACTGATTCAGAACTTTTTGCTGTATGCAGAACTGGAGATAGCAGCCACAAATCCCGAACTGATCGAGGAGATGCGCAACAGCCAATTTAGCTGCGTAAAATCTTTGCTGACTGAAAAAGCCCGGCAGCAAGCAAAACACGCGAATAGAACAGACGATTTACACTTAAACTTGCAAGATGCATCCGTGGCTATTGATTCTGTCAGACTCACAAAAATTATTGAGGAACTGCTGGACAATGCCTTCAAATTTTCTTTAGAAGGAACGCCAGTTTTCTTAAGCACTTTGGTGGAAAATCAGACTTTTATTCTGTCTGTCAAAGACCGAGGCCGCGGCATGACTGCCGATCAGATTGGACAGCTAGAAGCTTACAGGCAGTTCGATCGCAAACTTTACCAACAAGCAGGTTTGGGATTGGGCTTGGCCATCGTTCAACGCCTTGCAGAATTGCACGGAGGAGAATTAAAAATAGTAAGTTTGCCGCAGCAAGAAACCATAGTTTGCGTTTCCCTGCCTGTCTAAACAATGATTGTACCAGCGGCCAAAAATAATGCAACTGTAGGCAAATTCCAAAGCGAGCATCTCATGTTTGTAAAAAAACTTCTTCTGGGTTTTTCCTTCTGACTCTTTCCTCTTGCCTCCTGCCTCGCAGCAAGAGAGCCTCAAAACTCCAATTTCTAGCTGGGCTGCTTTCATTGAGATGATCCCAACTCCAAACCCTTCTGGAATAAGCTGTTGCGGGATTTAAGTTGTCTGTCAAAAAACAATAAAACAATGAGTGGGGAGTAGGGGTTGGGCCAGAAAGCCCGCCCAGAACAGCCAATTTAAATGCGCGACAGCTTAAGTCATTCCCACTTCTCAAATCTCAACTCTAAAATGGTATTATGCAGAAGCGATCGCTCCTTTCAGGCACCGCTGCATATAAATTTGAGCTACCTTATCATTAGGGTTGATTTCCAAGCAGGCTGAAAACAATCTTATAGCTTCGCCACAGTTGTCACTATTGTAGAGTACCAAAGCTTGCTCGAAGATTGTCTTTGTCTCTAACTTTTTCTGTCGTAACTCTGGAGGATCGGCAGCAAATACTTCATAAACTGTTACCATTCGCGATTTGCCTTTAACTGTTACGCGATCGATCAACCTCAAATCATAAATATCGTTTAACTGTATAAAAGTATGGTGAGTAATTAACATCGAAACTTCATACTCTTTCGTCAAAGTTTCCACGCGGGAGGCTAAGTTTACCGCATCGCTAATCACCGTGCTGTCCATCCGACTTTGGCCGCCAACCGTGCCTAACATCAAAGAACCCGTATTGATCCCTATGCCAATTTGCAGCGGCGGGCGATCCGGTCCATTGCGACTAATATTATACTCGTTAAGCTGTTCTAGCATAGCAATTCCCGCTTTCACAGCATCGTCCGCACTGCCATTAAACAGTGCCATAATCGCATCGCCAATGTATTTATCAATAAAACCAAAATTGTCAGTAATTGCAGGTTCCATCCGCGACAAATAACCATTAATAAATTTGAAATTTTCTTCGGGATTCATCGTTTCAGAAAGAGCAGTGAAATCGCGAATATCTGAAAACAGCACCGACATTTCTTTCTGTACCTGATCGCCTAATTTGACTTCCAGAATACTTTCATATCCCAGAAAGTGGAGAAATTCGTGCGGCACAAACCGCCCGTAAGCATCTGTTAATTTTTCTTCCGCTGCTAAAGCTTTTTCCAACTCGTCTGTGAATTGACGGCGCTCGGTTTCTACCTCTTGACGTTCTGTGATGTCTTGAAAGGCGGCGATCGCGTAAACGATGTTTTTCCTTTCGTCGTAGATTGGAGTCGCCCAAACCTCGATCGGCACAATCCGATCCGAGCCATGAATTTCTATATCATCCATACGCACAAATTCTCCCCCCAACGCCCGAACAATCGGTTGCCGATCCCTCGGATACAATTGATTAGTTCCAGCGTCGTAAAAATGATAAGCTTCAGGAAATTTGTCAGTACCCACATCCGAAATTAAATCTTGGGCTAGTATCCTTTCGCCCCAAGAATTCATGTAAAAAAGTTTACCCTGACCATCTACAACAACTATTCCTACCGGCATTGCTTCCAGGAATTGAGTTAATCGGCTTTCGTTTTCTGACAGGGCTTGATTTAACTTTTCTTCTGCTGCCAAAGCTTTTTCTAAATCATTAGTAAACTTGATTCGTTCCACTTCCACCTGTCTTTGCAAAGTAATATCCTTAGCAAAACCCTGATAGTAAAGGACTTCACCGTTAGCATCATAAACTGTGCGCGCATACTCAGAAATCCAGATAATGCTGCCATCTCGACAGTAAACCTGAGACTCAAACTCACACAGAGTACCGTGCTGTTTCATCAGCGCCAGAAACTCTTGACGGCGGTTCGGTTCCACGTACAATTGCTGCTGAATATCATTAATACTTTCTATCAATTCTGACGGGGAATCGTAGCCGTAAATTTCTGCCAGAGCAGGATTTGCACTGATAAAATGTCCGTCCGGCGTCGTCTGAAAAATACCTTCTAGAGCATTTTCAAATATCCCGCGATACTTCTCTTCAGCTTGAATTAGCGCCACTTCAGCTTGTTTGCGTTCAGTTATGTCAGTAAAAGCAATAATCGCATAGGAAATGTCGCCTGTAGAATCATAAATTGGAGTCGCCCAACTCTCTACAGGAATAATCTTATTAGCTGTACGAATTTCTACATCCTCAGTCCGCACATTTTCGCCCCGAAGCGCCCGCATAATTGGCAATTCTTCCACGGGGCATCTCTGATTAGTTCCCGCTTTATAAAATTGATAAATTGCTGCTTTTTGCTCAGAATTAATATGCGGCACAGTGCCTTTGCCAAATACCTCCCGCGCCTTCTGATTTGCGTAAAAAGATTGACCGTTCGCATCAAGCACGCACACCCCTAACGGCATAGCTTCCAGGTATTGCGTCAACCGACTTTCGTTTTCGTGGAGTTGGGCAATCAGCATTGCCTGCTTGCGGTTTAATTTTACCAACTCCTGATTCATCTGCTGAAGTTCTATTTGTTTTTCAGCTAATTGTTTATCTTGAAAGTATCTGTATATTGCTTCAGTAACAGTTAATTTTAAGTCATCACATTGCCAAGGTTTAGGTATGTATCGGTACAATTTAGCATAGTTAATAGCATTGGCTACCGCCTCCAAATCTGCCTGCCCGGTCAGCATAATCTTGAGAGAGTTAGGTGAGATACCATGAACGCTCCTTAATAGCTCGTCTCCTTTCATATTAGGCATGATATGATCGGAAATAACCAAAGGAACTTCATAATCTTCAGCTAAAAGTTCTAACAGCAACTCTAAAGCTTCTTCGCCACTTTGGGCAGTTTCAATTAAATATTTTTCTTCAAATGCTTTTAGCAGGTCTATTTCCAGACTATCGAGTATAGTCTGCTCATCATCGACACAAATAATGACTGGTTTTTTCATAAATTTTCTAGACCAGACTTGATGGCTTCAATTAATTCTTGATTGTGCCAAGGTTTTGGTATTAAAGCATGAAGATTTGCTTGAATTTTTGTTTGTTCGATTGCTTGTTTATCTGCTTGCCCCGTCAGCATCACTGTCACAATTTGCGGATATTTTTGATGAATTTTAATCAGCAATTCATCTCCTTTCATCCCGGGCATCAACCAATCAGAGACAATCACTAAAATATTAACCTCTGCGTCACATAGCTCTTCAATAATCTCTAGGGCTTCGGCAGCACTTTCAGCAAATTCCCAAAGATATTTACCGTTAAATGCCTGTTGCAGTTCAATTTCCAGACTTTCCAACACCGCTACTTCATCGTCAACACACAAAATTGCTGGTTTAGACATCGCTAGTTTCCTTCTTTAGTGTGGCAGGATCAACTCTATAGGTAAGCACACCGTTTTCCAAATTCTACATTCTGCGCGGTTAGACTGCAAATTTTTAGCCTCAGACTTCAGTCTCCGGCGCTTTACCTACTCAGTTAAATTAATCGGCAAATACACTGTAAATTCAGTTTGACCGGGCACAGACTCCACATCAACTTTACCCTGATGTTTCTCAATTATTTTTTTGACAATATCCAATCCCAATCCGCTGCCTTCTCCCGCAGGTTTCGTAGTAAAAAACGGCTCAAAAATTTTCATAAAAATCTCCGGTGGAATCCCCTTACCGCTGTCACTAATTTTTACCATAATGCTGGTATCTTGCTGTACCGCGTCAATTGTTAAAGTTCCTTGATTGTCCATCGCTTGTAAGGCATTGTGAATTAAATTTGTCCAAACTTGATTGAGTTCGTCGGGATAACACAGTACCGCCGGCAATTGAGCTTGATAGTTTCTGACGACTTCCACACCCTGCTTGATCTGGTTCTGATAAAGAGTTAATACAGTTTCAATTCCATCGGTAATATTAACCTGTATTTTTTCCCCCTTTACATCGTAACGCGCATAATTTTTTAGGGCAAATACGACTTTTGCTGCCCGTTCAGTAGCGGTAGCGATCGTTCGCGCGCTTCTATGAATGCTAGCAAATTGGTAGGCTGTTTTTATAATATTTTGGCTGTCTGGATCATTGAGCAACGGCAAGAATTCTTGCAGATTTCCCTGCAATCCGATATTGACTAAAATACTAGCAAGGCTGTCAGCATTGTCAACTCCTTGCGACTCTAGTTGCTGCTTGACGCATTTTTTAAATTCCCGTTTTTCTCGGGTTGATAAAGAGTAATTTTGTTGACTAGAAGTGTACATCAAACGCAAGAAATCTTGCTGGCGTTCGGCTGACAGTTCTTTAAAAAAAACTGGCAAACTTTCGAGATTTTTATCCAAAAAGCTGGTAATATTTCCAATAGACGATCGAATCGCCCCCAGCGGCGTATTAATTTCGTGAGCAATGCCCGCAATCAGTTGCCCTAAAGCGGCCATTTTTTCCGATTGCACTAATTGATTCTGAGTAGCTTGCAGTTGCTCTAAAGTGAGGGTCAGTTCATCGTTTTTTTGTTGGAGCTTTTTTTGCAACTGGCACATTGCTAAATGGGTTTCTACCCTAACTAGAACCTCTTCCACCTGAAATGGCTTGGTAATATAATCAACCCCGCCCACAGCAAAGGCTTTGACCTTATCGAGTACGTCATTGATCGCGCTAATAAAAATTACCGGAATGTCGCGAGTGCGTTCATCAGCTTTGATTTTTTCGCAAACTTCGTACCCATTCATTTCGGGCATCATAATATCCAGCAAAATCAAATCGGGAGGCATACCTTTTGCCGCCGAAAGTGCTAACTCCCCGCTAGGTACGGGGCGGACTTTATAGCCCTTGCCATTCAAAATTCCGGCTAGCAGCCGCAAATTAGCTGGGGTGTCGTCAACTACTAAAATATTACCGCGATCGGTGCTGAGAAGGTCATTATTCATTTGATATTGTTTGAGATATTAACTTTAAAACTTTGTCGTACTCGAAATTTTCTATACAATTCGCGATCGCACCTGCCGTTACTGCATCCTTTAATAGAATTTGCTCGATCGATCTATCAATTACATCCATATCTGCATTCAGTATCGCCAGCCTTAAATCAGCTATCAGCGACTCAGGCAATTTCACGAAATCAGCCGCAGTCATTTCCCGATCGCCCTCTTTGATTGCCGATAAATTAGCTTGACCCGGATCTTCATAAATATAGCGCACTCCGATATGTTTGTGCAGAGTATCAAAAATATCCGCTTCCCGGAAAGGCTTCCTCATAAAAGCATCGCATCCCGCCGATAAAATAACTGCCCGTTCTTCCTCCAAAACGCTCGCAGTCAGCGCAATAATCGCAGTAGCTTGACCTTTAATAGTGCTTTTAATGTATTGCGTAGCTTCGTACCCGTCCATCACGGGCATTCTCATGTCCATCCAAATTAAATGCGGTTCCCAACTATCCCAAATCTCAATAGCTTCTTGACCGTTAGTAGCTTCTTTCAGTTCAAAACCCAGAGGATGGAGGATTTTAATTAACAGTTGGCGGTTGAGCGGTTTATCGTCTACTATCAAAATGCGATAGGTGTGTTGGTTGGGAACCAGGGCAATAACATTCCGGCTCGGTTTTGGGCTTTCAATATCAGCTGCATCGACCGCAATAACTTGAATGTCAAACTTAAAATTAGTTCCCTTACCAACAGCAGAACAGACGCTCATTTCGCCGCCCATTAATTCCACAAATTTGCGGCTGATTGGCAATCCCAAGCCAGTACCTTCTTGGGAATCTTTGCCTGTCTGAGTTTGCACGAAAGCTTCAAAAAGATCGTCTAATTCATTGGTAGCAATACCGGGGCCAGTATCTTCTACTTCAAAATGAAGGAAGAAGGAAGAGGCAGAAGCTGCCTCGTCATTTTGGGGTGCAAAAATATGATTTTCCGACTGATTAAGTTGAGATATCTTAATACCATTACTTGGGGTAATTTCTGTATTTGTTGAGGGTTCAAGGCAATCATTTTTTTCCCCTTCTGCCTGCTGATTTATGCCGGACGACAGTTTGCTAACTCTGACCGATACACCGCCATCATCAGTAAATTTAAGAGCGTTATTGAGCAGATTAATTAAGATTTGCCGCAATTTTAAATCGTCAGTTTTTACGTATTGTGGCACGTCTGGGCTGCGCTCAAAAACTAACTGCAATTGCTTGTCATCTGCTTTGAGTTGAAACATATCTTCCAAGTCGTTTAGCAGGCGATAGAGGTCGAATTTTTGGGGATTGAGGGTAGTGCGCCCCGATTCAATTTTAGATAAATCCAGCACGTTATTAATCAGGGTGAGCAGGTGTTCTCCGCTGCTGCTAATTATGCTAATATTTTCTTGATTTTCTGGGGATAGAGTTTGGCTGCGAGTCATCAGTTGGGAAAAGCCGAGAATTGCATTGAGAGGCGATCGCAATTCGTGGCTCATGTTAGCAAGAAAGGTGCTTTTAGCTTGATTCGCTACTTCCGCTTTGTCTTTAGCTACAGCCAATTGTGCCGTCCGCTCTTGCACTCGCTGTTCTAAAGTTTCAAAAGATTGTTGCAGTTGTTGAGCCATGCTGTTAAATGACTTGGCTAATTCCCCCAATTCATCCGAGCGTTCGCTTTCTACTGTTTTGTCCCATTCACCTTTAGCAATATTTTTGGCTGCTGCATTTAAGCTCAAAATAGGATTTGTCACCCACCGAGAAGTCAGAATGCCGATCGCCACAGCTACTCCTAAAGCTGCAAAACAAAGCAAAACCGCTGTGCGGGTATTGGCATCGATTTCTTTGGTGAAATCTGCTTCGGGAACAACTACGACAATCAGCCAGTCTAAACCTTTGCCGTCTTGGAACGGCAAGACTTTTAAAAATTGTCGCTTCCCATCTATTTCAAATTTCAATAACTCTGAATTTTGAATTTGGTTGAATTGGTTAAAATGTGCATTCAAATATTTAGCTGTAGCTTGAGTAAAATGGTTGCTGCTTTCTTCCACTTTAAACAATTGTTTTTCATTATTTTTGGTGCGAAAGGGTTTTTCGCTGGTGGAAGTTGCTAACAAAGTACCCTGGCGATCGGTAATAAATGTTTGACCGGATTTACCAACTTTGAGACTGTTGAGAAATATCCCAAGATGGTCGAGACGCAAGGCAGTAGATAATACTCCTTCTAGCTGATTTTTTTCGCTGTATGCGGGTTGGAGAGCGCTGATAATTAATGTCGGTTCTAGTAAGGAAACATAAACCGAACTCCAAGTGGGCTTGCCTGCTTTTACTGCACTTTTGTACGCAGGATGCTGTCGGTTATTAAAGTTTTTGACAATGGTGGCAACTGTAGTGCGATCGCCTCGCTCGTTTGTATTGTAAGAATAAAAATTTAACCCAGTAGATTTCTCTATCACATTCATCGTTCGGGAGCCGTTAGACATTTGTTCACCGGATCGATAATCTCCCTTCTCGTTGCTAACGGAGGTATAATTGATATAGGGATATAATTGTACTTGCCGCCAAAGATATTTCTCCCAAGCTGATAAGTTGTCCATCTTTAACAACCCGAGCTTGACAGCATCCAGCTTGGTTTGATTAATTTGATGGGGAGTTGTCAGGTAAACTTGCAGGTTTTGCTCGACACGCAAACTCACCTCGCTCATTAACTGATTGGCAAGGTTATTAACTGCTGTTTGTCCGTTTCTAAAAGACAGATATCCTACGAGTCCCACAGCTCCCACGATTTGCAGTACAAATGGAACTATGAGAACAGTTCGCAGCGGTAATTTGTCTGACATTTTAGAAACCATAAGATTCAGAGGTTTGGTGAACTCAGCCTAGAACCGTCCTTGCAGAGCCAGTCTTAACAGTAGCGCCATTTGCTGCCGACTAGCTAGAGGGAATTCATGGGGGCTATATTAGCCGTGGTAGATGCTCAACCCCGATCGAATGTGAACCTAATTTTTGCTAGATTAAAGGCTGTTATTTTACCCCATTGTCGTATTATTTTGATAATTTAGGTAGAATTTTTAGTCCCCGGCTTCGAGAACTACCTAATAAACGCGATCGCGCGGGCGAGTTCAACCCCGGTAGGCCAAGCGATTTGGAGGCCGGCCAGGAAATTTGCGATCGGCACTCGCCATTTTCCGGAAGACGTGTTATACTCTGAAAAGTTGAGGGCACGTAGCTCAGTGGATAGAGCATCAGGTTCCGGTCCTGAGGGTCGGGGGTTCAAATCCCTCCGTGCTCATTTTATATTTGTTTTGCGCGACAAGGGTTTCAGGTTAATTGTATTACCTTGCGTCCTATTTTCCGCTCAAATTTCGCTCCCATCTCTTCCAATTATCTCCAAAACCAGCTCCATGTCTGCCAAGTTTGCCCCGGACTTTTTGCACCGGGCTTTCAACATTCCTGGGGTTTTTGTCGGAATCAAACTTTTTAGCTTTTTCCTGTTTTCCCATAGTTTTCCAAGCTTCCTTTAACCGCTCAAGCTGAATAAAAGTCTCTGCCATCCGCTCGTGTTCAGCATCTTGCATTTCCTGCAACTGCTTCAGCAAAATCCCTTGCCTGCTGCTGTCGGTACTGGGGTGGCAGATGTCGGCTTTGTGTTTAATGAGATACGCTTGGGCATTGGGCATCGATCGGATTGCAGCTCACTTCCTTAATAACCGCTATAACAGTCACAAAATCACTAACTGGGAAAAATTCCGTGTTATTTTGTGCAAAACAATCAAAAATTTGGGTTGAGCAGCCTCACCCTACCTACTTTGAATCAAGAATCACTGCTAACTCAAATATCTTCATCCTCTTCACCTTGCACCCCCTGAAGAATCCGCGATAGCTCACTCTTCTCATTAACCGTAATCCGAGTGGGAGAACCGCTGATAATCCGTTCGTAACCGCGGAACGAATCTTTAATTTGCGGCCCTCTTTCAGTAATCGTGTATTCCCGAATTCCTTTGTCGTGCCAGGAACCGCGCATCTTAAACACATTAATTGCGCGCGACATTTCGCCTCGAATCTCTACATATTGAAGCATGATAATCGTGTCAGTAATCGTAGAAATATGCGAGTCCGTAATCGAATGAGAACCCATAAACTGGTCGCTTGTATTCGTGAAAAAGCCGGTTATTTCTTCCTGCTTTGCAAAACCCGTTACTCCGATCACAAATTGCCTGAAAGCATTATTGCTGACACCCCTAGCTAAAGCCGACAGCGAGTCTATTGCAATTCGAGAAGGTTTGAACTCAGCAATTTCTGATTTAATAGTCTGCAAGTGGTCTTCCAAACCCGCAGATTCCGGGTAAGTACACAGCAGCTTCAGCATTCCTTTCTGTTCCATTTCCTCAAAATCAATACCCCAAGAATAAGCATTGCGGAACAACTGAGCTCGCGACTCTTCATAGGCAAACAACAGCGCCCGATTCCCGTTCATACAAGCATTCTGCAAGAACTTGCTCACCAACAGCGTTTTCCCGGTTCCCGTCGCACCCGTAGCCAAAATAATCGAGTCTTTAAAGAAACCGCCACCGCACATCTCGTCGAGAGTTTTATCGCCGGAAGAAACCCGCACGTTAGAAGACTTTTGAGTTAATCGCATCGCCCCCAAGGGGAAAATATTAATTCCCTCATTAGTCATAGTAAAGGGATATTCGCCCTTCATGTGAGTTGTACCCCGCAACTTCAAAATTTCCATGGTGCGGCGGCGGCGTTCTCCTTCCAAAACGTTCCGAACAATCACTACATTATCCGACACAAACTCTTCCACCCCAAATCGCGCCACCGGGCCGTATTCTTCGAGCCGTTCGGTAGTCATAACTGTAGTTGCTCCTACTTGTTTGAGGCGCGCAACTAAGCGAAAAATTTCTCGGCGTACTACCGATGCAGCGTCGTACTGCTGAAATACGGCCGTCACGGAATCTATAGAAACGCGCTTGGCTTTGTACTTGCGAATTGCGTACTGAATCCGCTCGATTAAGGCAGATAAGTCAAAATTTCCCACGATGTCCTGACCTTCGGGATCGGGGGAAGCGTCCAAAATAAATAGCTTGCCTTCCTCGATCAACTGTGCCAAATCCCAACCGAAACTGCAAGCATTTTTAATAATATCTGTTGGAGATTCTTCAAAAGTTACGAGCACTCCAGGTTCGTCAAAATGGGTGATTCCGTTATAGATAAATTGTACTGCAAATAAAGTTTTTCCCGTTCCTGAGGTGCCGCTGACGAGCGTGGTTCTGCCGATTGGCATTCCGCCGTGACTGATGTCGTCGAAACCCTCAATCATCGTGCGAATTTTTTGAACTCCTGCCGTTACCAATTTTTCTGGTTGCACCGTTTGACTAATTTCATTCATGTCGATTTTTGTCAACTCTCAGTATTCTTTAATTGTCACTCATTAACCGCAGCTCATGAGTCTTTGTACCCAGCTTTTAGTTTGGACTTTTGCTCAATAACTCATGACTGCTGACTGCTGACTAATGACTGTCATCTGATTATCTTATGAATTTAGGTCTTCTTCGCGAAGTTCTTCATAGAGCAAGTCTAATCCTATCAGAACTTTCTCGCGATCGGACAAATCGCCAATAATTTTTCGCACCGGCGGCGGCAGGATTTTGGCCAGCGTCGGGGTTGCCAATATTTTGTCCTCTTCTGCTAGCTGAGGATTTTTGAGAACGTCTATGACTTTCAGTGCGTAGACTCCTTGAAATTCTTGTTCTAGGATGTCCTTTAGGGTTTTCAAAGCTCGCACTGAGTTGGGAGTATTTCCCGCAACATACAGCTTCAGAACGTAGGTTTTCTTCAGAGCACTCATGAACTTGTTTAAAGATTGAGTATTAGTTGTCAGATGTTAGTTGTAGTTGTTATTTGTCTTAAATCCGCTGTTCTTTGTTATTTTATAATAATTTCAGCCTCGCGATGCCGCGGCCGAATGTCTTCTCCTTTCTGCTTTGTTAAATTTTATCTTCTACCTTCTTTTTTCTTAAATTCAGCAGAATCGCTTCTACCTTTTACCTTGAGATGCCTCTTTCGGAATCGATCGCCTGTACATCTCGCACATATGAGCGATCGCGTCAATTAGAGTCAAGCGGTAATCGAGCAATATTTCCTCGCTGCGCCCTTCTAATTTTAGCTGTTTGGCGAACTCGTCCATCAATTCCATGTGAATTTCCACAATTTGAGTCACAGGCACATCAGCAAAAAAAGCCAAATTCACAAATTCATCTATTTGATTGTTGACTGCAGGATCTTGAGAAAAATAATTCAAAACGATTTCGCGATAGCTGGACTTCAGTTGCTCCAAAAACTTTTGCTTCTCTGGCCCTGACAGATTTCGCAAAAAAATCTGGGAATTTCTTTTATAATACACACCTAAGTATCCTAATCGTTCCCGTAATTTTTCGGCAAGTCGGCGCTGTTGTCGGCTTAGCAAACTTTGAGCAGTCAATTGGGTCGTGGCATCGACCATTGCCGATGGGTCATCGACAGGAACCGGAGTTGAAAGTTTCAAAAATTGTGCGATCGCCCGATCTATAGCCGCAGCTATTTCGCTCGATCGAGCGGTTGCTAGTTGCACCTCAGCAGGATGGTAAAAAAAAGCACAGCTTTGCCCACTTCTGTTCTCGGCGGTACTGGCTGCAGCCTCAAAAGCATCTGAACCTGGTGCAATCGGCCTTCCATCCTCCCCCGGCTGAGGCGAAAAAATTACCGCAGGCAAAAAGAGCGATCGTTCTTGCAGCTTGCTCAGAAGCGATCGCAGATCCGGATTGTCCTCAAAAACCAAACAATCAAGGTGGTAATTTTGTTTCAGGAATCCCAAAAACTCCACCGCAGACTTAATGTGCGTTAAAGCATAGCGTTCGCCCTTCAAAAGCTCGATCGCAGACCCTGCGATATCATCAGAGCGGACAAAAATACCAATAGAAAGTTGCGGAAGCAAAGCTGTAGGTGAACTACCTAAGTTGCCCGAAAGTGCTGGATCGCTCAGAGTTGATATCTCCTTTACAAAAAACTTAACATTTTCACAATCATCTCAACATTTATTTTAACCAATCTTAACCGCAAAATAGGCGATAAGCTTGTAGCACAGTAATAATCAAATTGTACTTCTTGGTTGTTATGTCAAGCACCCTGAGCGTGATTTCTGCAATTAAGCTTAAGCCTTAGAATACTTGCTAGTCGCCTCAAATCAGGTGCAGGCATCGAACTGGTAGGTTTCGCAGCAGATCCCGGGCCCTTGAGCGTACTGATATAAAACAAATAAGATACAAAAATTCGCAGCTACATTGGGTATCAAAAATATTACTGCTATAGATAGCAGACTCTCAGGTTTGTTATGTCAACCACCAGCCCCAGTCTCAAAAATTTTATCGAGCTAGTGCCGCTGTGCCGACTGACGGCGGCGCTAGAATCACTGCGGTCAATTTTCAGCTCCTGCAACTGCGATCGAGTCGCAATAGTCAACGAACAGCTACAGCCCCTGGGATTAGTTTACCTCCGCAGCCTTTGGGCCCGCGCGGACGATCGAACAGACGACGGGCAGGAACCTTTGTCAGAAAGCCCGATCGCGATCGAAGCAATCAGGGCAGTACCCGCGGCTCTGAGCGTCAGCGAATTCTGGCAGTACCTGCAAACAGAGGGACTGAACACCCCAGCCCGGCCAAACAACGAAACTGCCTGCAGCTCCTCAAACAGCCCGATCGCCCTCACAGATGCCAGCGGTCAATTTTTAGGAATGCTAGACAGCCTGAGCCTGCTGCAATTCGCCGCACTCAACAGCAGCTCGACCGGCAGCCTCACAGACCAGACAACAGCCGTCAAAGAAATAGAATTAAGGCCAGTTTCCGAAGCCATCGCCACGGCCCTAGACGCTCAAATGCGCTTTCTAGAAGCAGGATTGAAACCTTCGGAAAACCTCAACTCCCTAGTCCAACTGTTGGAAAAACTGCCCCTGCCCCTGAGATTGCAAACCCCTACCGCACAAATAGTCAGCCAAAACGCAGCGTGGCGGATTTTGCTGGGAGCAGGCCCAGAACCAGTTCCAGAACCAGCAGCAAATTTGGGCAAACACTCGCCCCGCAAACCTAGCCATTTAACAAGCGAATACCAGAGCGTGCAGTTAGAGGCTATCACCAAAGAATGCAGGAGCCTAGTAGGAGCACGTAGTTCGGGCGATCGCGATTCAACAGCAGCCACCAGTTGCCCGCTGCCCTTGTACGCCGCCGCCTCCCCCTCAACCTTAACCGCTCCAGCTTGGTGCCCCACCGCCGGCAAACCAGATACCTATATTTGCGACTGCCCCATACAAAAAGGCCAAGAACGGATCTGGCAATTTGTCAAACAACCGCTTTCAGAGCAGCTAATTTTAGTAATGGGACAAGATGTCACCGAAGAACATTTAGTCGCCAAAGAACTAGCAGCGAAAAACGCAGATTTAATCCACCTCAACCGGCTCAAAGACGAATTTTTATCCTGTATCAGCCACGAACTAAAAACCCCGCTCACCGCCGTCCTCGGTTTGTCCAGCCTCCTCAAAGATAAATTGATCGGAGAACTCAACGACCGCCAAACACGCTACGCCAAACTAATCCATAAAAGCGGGCGGCACTTGATGACCATAGTTAACGACATTTTAGACTTGACCCGGATGGAAACCGGGCAGCTAGAACTAATTCCCGAAGCAGTCGAAATAGCATCAACTTGCCAAAGAGCCTTTGAACAAGCAAAACAACAGCAACAGCAAGAAGAAAAAAACCCTCCCATTCCGAGCAAAACGGACGGTACAGCAAACCCAGAACCCTCCGCCCAAATAGAATTTACACTCGAAATAGAACCGGGATTGAGCCAATTAATTGCCGACGAACTGCGGCTGCGGCAAATGCTGGTTAACCTCCTTTCCAATGCCCTAAAATTCACCGAACTCGGCGGCAAAATCGGATTAAAAGTAAATGTTTGGGAAGGCTGGATTGCATTCACAGTGTGGGACACTGGCATCGGCATCCCCGCCGACAAACAGCATCTGATCTTTCAGAAATTCCAACAGCTAGAAAGCCCCCTCACCCGCCGCTTTCAAGGAACCGGACTAGGACTGGTACTGACTCAACGCCTAGCTCGGCTCCACGGCGGCGACGTTTCGTTTATTTCCTCAGAAAATCAAGGCTCTCAATTTACCCTGCTGCTGCCGCCAAATCCTCCGGGAAACAGCGAAGAAGTCCCGGCATCTGGAGCCGACGAGGAAGAATTATTAAAACCCCAATATCACACTCCGATCGCCAATTCTCGCTCTCGTTTAGTATTAATAGTCGAAGCAGTTCCCAAATATATCGAAGACTTAACCAACGTCCTCTCAGGTTTGGGCTACCAAGTAATAGTCGCCCGTTCCGGCACCGAAGCCCTGGAAAAAGCCCGCAGGTTTAGTCCCGAAGCGATTTTCCTCAACCCGCTGCTGCCCCTGCTGTCGGGTTGGGACGTGCTGACGCTGCTCAAGAGCGACCCGGATACCCGATCGATTCCGGCGATTGTCACGGCCACCAGAGGCGAAAAAGAACGGGCCAGTGTCAACAGGGCCGAAGGCTTTTTGAGCTTGCCGGTGGAAGAACCCGCTTTGCGGCGGCTGCTGGCAGACTTGATCGGTCACAGTAATTCTAGTAGCGCCAAAGTCAGGAGTTCTTTAACCGTGTTGTGGCTCAGCCCGCAAAACAGTTCGTCTCAAGGTTCCGCTTTACTGCTCAACCCCAACTACTGCCGGGTTTTAGAAGCAGACGACCTCGGCCAAGCAGAACTCGTGGCCAGAATTTGGCGGCCCGACGCGATCGTCTTAGACGGTACGAGTCAACTGCAAAACCCCTTAGCTTTTCTCGAACAGTTAAGTCGGTCTCGAAATTTGGGTTCTCTCCCCTTGGTGACTTTAGACCCTCCAACTACGCAACTGGCAAATCAAGTCAAAGGATTGTCGGTATTTCCCTGTTTAGCCACTAGCAGTCCAGACGACTGTGAAACTTCACCAACCGGGTTAATGCCCAGTGCTTTGTGGCAAGTAATTCAAGTGGCTGCGGGCATGAGTTGGAAGCCCAGCATTTTATTTGCCGACATTTCGACTTTACCAGATTTGCACCGAACTTCTGGGGGGGACCCGACGGAAGAATTGGAACATTGCGATCGATCGACCGCATCCGAGATTCCCCTGCCTAATTCCCAGTTTTCTACTCCCAACCTTCAAGCTTTGATTCAGTACATCCAAACAGCAGGATTTCGAGGGTCGATCGCTCCCTGCTGGACAGAAGTTTTGCAGCAGTTGCAATATCAAAGCGTTGACCTAGTTTTGCTGTGCTTGCGAGATGCCCCCTCAGAATCAACCGCTATGCTGCAAGCGCTATCAAACTTGCGCCAAATGGCAGTCAAACTGCCAATTTTAGTCTGGGATTATCGGTCTGCTGTAAATTCCGAATCCGAGGCGATCGACTTTCTACTGCAAGAAGTATCTGCCAAAATTTTGCCTTCTTCCTTGTCTGCAGCACAATTGTTAGACAAAATTCAACAGGCTTTATTAACTCACTCAAGTTCTTGAAAATGAAGGATTTATCAGGTTGGTAGTGCGGAATTAACTCGTTTATAAGTCAGTAAAGATCGACTATTATTTATGAGTTAAAACAGAATTTTGTAGAGCTTTAACTGACAACCGCAAAGCCTTATTTATTAACTGATTCAAGTTTATAATAGCTCATAACTTTGCTTGTTTGTAGTGAGGTGATCGGTCGTCTATAAAACAGTGAATAAAAACGGCCATCCTGAATGTAAACATAATTTGAGAAGTATTGAACTGAAAACCCAGAAGTGTTGCGAGTCAAGAGGCCATATCAAAACTCAACTAAAACAGCAGGAGTCCCGCACTCTAACGGTACCCCGTTGAGTGTCGGAAGGAATGCACGTGAGGCTCAAGAGCTGAACAAATTATCTATAAACGCAGACAGAATCTCTTCAATACCTGATACAATCTTGTCATGAAACAAGTCCTGACAGTATCTTGCAAACTCCAAGTAGCGCCTGAGCAGTCCATCAAAATTGATGCAACCCTTCAGGCGTTCGCTAATGCTTGTGAATACGTGACTCAAACTGTGCCGCCAACTCTGACAAATGAATTGGCGATGCAATCCTTGGTAGATCGCG